>JAHEAS010000211.1 GCA_024642645.1 Saprospirales bacterium
AGCCTTGCTCAACTTGTCGAAGAACCCGGTTTTGGTTTTTTCAAGACTTTGGTCGAGGTCTTGTTCTTTTTCTTTGGTGAAGAATTTTTTGAAAAAACTCATTATTGGTATTAGGTAAAAGTAATCGTAACCAGATAGTGGGCATTCTAAACCAAAATCTTGATTCGGTTAATAATCAATACCCAATGTCCTATTCCACAAAACAGCGAAGGCTTTTCTTAAAGCAGGTTTAAGAAAAGCCTTCGAGATTTTACGGCAAAATATGGTGTGCGGAAAATTACTTCTTCTCGAAGAACTCCTTTACCTTTTCTTTGTGAATCATCAACTCTTTGTAAGTGTACCTACCTGTTTTAGGGTCTTTGACACTTTTTACAACCTTTACGAAATCACGCCCAGAACCTACGTTGGCGGCACGTTGGGCAACTTTTGCGTTCTTTGATACTTTTGCCATGACTTACGGAATTGAAAATGTTGAATTTATTTACTTCCCAAGAACAATACCACGGTCCAAAAAGATTATTTAATCTCCCGGTGGATAGTGATTTTCCTTAAAAATGGGTTGTATTTTTTCAGTTCGAGGCGGTCTGGAGTGTTCTTGCGGTTTTTTTCCGTGATATAACGGGAAATACCAGCCACATCCATCTTCCGCTGCTCGGTGCACTCCAATGTAATGAGAATGCGATTTCCTTTGCTTTTCTTAGCCATTTTGTTTCAGTTATACTGTTTTGAAAACAGGGTTGATTCTAGAGAATTAGCTGCCACTTTTTGGCGTAAGGGAAATACCTTGAGCAAAGCCACGGGCTTGTTGCTTCTTCAGGTATGCCGACAAGCCATGCTTGCTGATGCTCCGAAGGGCGGTGTTGGACACTTTTAGGATAATCCATTCGCCAGTTTCCGGAACGAAAAAGCGTTTTTTGAACAAGTTCGGCAAAAAGCGACGACGGGTCTTCCGATTAGAGTGGGAGACCGAGTTGCCGGATACCGGACGTTTTCCTGTTAATTCACAAACTCTTGACATGATACTTAGTTTCGAGTTTTGAGATTTGAGTCTTGAGTTGCTCAACTCATAACTCATAACTCATAACTTATTTAGTAGTGACTTCGAAAGGACTCGAACCTTTAACCTCCTGATCCGTAGTCAGGGACTCTATCCAATTGAGCTACGAAGCCGTCTTGAAACAAGCACTTAACCGCTTATCATTGAAGAAAAGTTCTTTCAGTGCTCGTTTTTTTCAGTTTTCAAAGCTATCCAAAACTACTTTTTTTTGGAAGCGGCTGCAAAAATAGCGCTTTCGAGAACAAAGAAAAATTTTTTACCGAAAAAACTTTCAATTGTTTCGTTTGTCATTCATTGTTTGACAAATTTCGCTGAAATTCCTTTTCCCAAGTCAAAGATATTGACAAAATAAGTGCCTGTTGCCCAGTCGCTTACATCAATTTCAAATACCTGCGGTTCGAACGGTTCCGCTTGCTGCTCGATTTCAAGTTGCATTTCTTGCCCTAGGATATTGAATACCCTAAATTTTAGCACTTGAAAATCAGCTATCGAGTACTCAATCTTTAATTTATCAGACACGGGATTTGGGTAAACCTTAAAGATGCCCCTGCCGCTGATATAATTTTCGTCAAAACTCCCTTCTTCCCGCTCGGTTGGCTTCGCAATGCAGTAACTGTGCAGGTATTTCATGCTGTTGTAAACATCAAGGCGGTTCTACTGTAGTGCTACCAACCAGCAGAGATTTGGCGTTTTCATATTGACCGTCTTTTACTGTTTCAAAAAGCTAACGGAAATCTTCTTCGTCAAATCGAACATGTTGACCACATAAACGCCTGTTGACCAATCTTTTACATCAATTTCAATGGATTGTGGTTTAAAAGGCTCTGGGGTTGCAACCTGATTTAAAATCATCTCCTGCCCCAACATATTGAACACCCGTATCTTGACGTCTTTGAAGTCAACGTTTCCATAGTCAATATAAATTTTATCCGTTGTGGGGTTAGGAGTCACCCGGATTAGCCCCTTTTTTTCCAGATAAAGCTCCTTAAAAGAACCCTCCTGCCGCTCTGGGTCTCGGCTGATGCAGTAGGCGTGGAGATATTTCATGCCTTCGTAAACGTTTAGCCTGCCACCAGTAACGGTTTCATTTGCGAGACTGGGGACAGCATCTGTGTTTTGTAAAATTGCATCCCGAACCAACAGGGCACACACTGCTGGAGCAGAAACTGCCAGCGAATCCAGGAGTGTGCAGGGCAGGCTGTACAACAATGCCACAGAACCTGCCACATGGGGGCAGGCTGCCGAAGTGCCGCTAAAATCCTCCCGGTAATTGCTGTTGTTGGATGTGGTGGCGGTACCCTGGCCGGGTGCGCCGAGGTCAATGCTTTCTTGACCGTATGCCGCACCAGCCGATCGTTTATCGTCTTGAGCTGTATTAGTGACGGTAATTAGGAATGGGCTTGTACAGCTCGTCGGCATGTCGCCGACCTCGTCTACGTTCCAGTCGCCATTGGCGGTTGCTGCAACGCTGAGCACGCCCGCCAGTCCAAGCTCGTCATACCTTGCCCCCCAAATAGCTTGGGTGCTGCACATTGCTTGGTCGATACCGAAGGAGCCATTCGTTACCACGACGAAAGCACCCTGCTCGCCATTCGTCTCATTGTAAAGTTCCCGCATATCCAGTACGTAATCGAAGGCGGCGATAACCTCATCCACATATTCCACGGCGAGGTACATCATCTTCACGTTCCAATTGATACCAGCTGTACCAATGCCATTATTGCCGTTGGCGCCGATGATGCCACTGACTGATGTGCCGTGTTTTTCAGGAGAATAAATTGGCGAATTCGCTCTGAAATTCCAGCCGTAAACATCATCCGTAAAGCCATTGCCGTCGTTGTCAAAGCTGTCGTTTGGGATTTCGCCGGGATTCTTCCAGGCATTGGCGATGAGGTCGGGGTGGATGATTTCAAATCCTTTGTCCATCACGGCGACCACGATTTCACGGCCGCTGGTGGTGTGTCCCCCGGTCGATACGTCCCAAACTTTTGGTGCACCGATGCGCTCCATACTCCATTGCGCATCAAATAGCTCGTCGTTCGGGATGCTGTCACGGAAGGTGACAGGGGCGTTCCATTGGGCATATAGGACGGTAGGGTCATTTTTTAAAAAACTGATAAAAGCTTGGCGGTCAGTTATTTGCGAAGCACTCAAGGCGTAAATATTCGAACGCTTGGCCAGCGGCTTTTCTATTTTTATTTGCTCCGCAAAGGGGCAATTATTGTTGACGTTTTTCACAAAGTTCTCTAAGGTGACGGTCGGTTGAAGCTGTACAAGAACCTGGTCGAGTTTGGGACTGTTTGGAGGTGTTTGTCTGTCAAAAGCAGCCTGAGAATAGGAGTCGAAACCGAAGAAGATGCAAAGTAAAACGAAGGGATAAACAAGTTTCATAACTTAAAATTTCTAAAAAAATGGTTCATGAAGATAAAGTGGACTGACTTGGGCTTTTTTCACTGATGTCTGAAAATCAGCGTTTTATGAAGAGATTCAATGCGATTTTTGAAAACCGCCGTCTTCAGCAATGATGCCATTGTGCAGGCTGACCAAATACGGCACAGCATGCAACATACGACTACCGTACCATGAAAACAGCTCGCCGTCCACCAATTTTACGACAGCCGAAGGACAAAGTTGTTTAATTTCCTCGAAATGCCGCTCTTTGAACGGGTATGGCTCGGAGGAAAGCATGACCACCTCCGGCGCCGCTACCGCCAGCTCCTCCAACGTGATTTCCGGGTAACGTGTTTTTGCTCCAAAAACATTTGTGAAACCTGCCTGTGACAATATGCTATCAATGAAAGTGCCACTGCCAACGGCCATCCACGGACTGCGCCAGATGAGGTAAGCCACTTTGATTGCGGATTGCGGATTTGGGATTGCGGTTTGGAAGGCATCGGATATTTTATTGGCCAGCGAATTTGCTTTTTCGGAGGTGCCAGTGACTTGGCCGACGGATTTTATCATGTCAAGTGCATCTGCAATATTGGAAATATCGCTCATCCAAACGGGGTAAAGCGCCTGCAAATGCTCGATTTGGAGGCGATCGTTTTCTTCTTTGTTCCCAATAATTAAGTCGGGTTGGAGCGAAGCAATCCGCTCAAAGTTGATGTTTTTTGTGCCGCCAATTTTTGTTTTTGCCTTGCATTTTTCTTTTGGGTGAATGCAAAATTTGGTCACACCCACCACCGCTTCATCGAGGCCAAGGTCGAAAAGCAGTTCGGTCTGCGATGGCACGAGTGAGATGATGCGCCGGGGTGGGGCGGTGAGAACAACAGTATTTTTTAGTTGGTCGGTATAATTCAAAAATCAAGCTTTTAGTTGATGAAGGCACCTTTCAAAAGGTTCATTTTAGCAAAGATAGGTAGGTGTTCAGTTCTTTTTTATCTTCGCTGCATCACCTTTTTTTGCTTCGAAAATGCCCAACAACATCGCCACCCGCATTCATGATTTCTTAAAAAACTACCAGCCATTCAACCTGCTGGAGCATGAGGTGCTACAGCAGGTATCGGCCAACGTAGTGGTAAAATACTACGAGCCCGGGCAGGTCCTTTTCCACCAGGATGCTGAGCCGGGCGATTATTTTTTCGTACTCAGGGAGGGAGCCGTGCGACTTTTCAAAGAAGGGAACGGGGAAGAAATTCTGGTGGACGAATGCGAAGAGGGCGATATCTTTGGGATGAGGCCACTACTGGCTGGGCAAACTTATGCCTTCACAGGCAAGGCGGAGGAAGAGTCGTTGGTGTATGCCATTCTCATCAGTGATTTCACCCCAATTCTGAAAGAAAACCCAAAAATTACCTGGTACCTCGCCAAGCATTTGGCCACGGACGCTGGGCGTAACCTTGCCAATTTGCACAAGGGGCGCCTCTTTTTAGAGCAAGACAAATACCTCGACGGGCAGTTTAAACTGGTAGAAATCCATTCGTTGGAAACTAGTAAAAAGCCTGTCACCTGCCCCCCAGACTGCTCCATTCGGGAGGCCGCCATTGTGATGACGGAACACCGGGTCAGCTCCATCATCGTGGTGGATGATGCGTTGCGGCCACTCGGCATCGTGACTGACAAGGACCTCCGTCGGATGGTAGTCACTGGCAGGTTGGATGCCTCCCAACCTGTTTCTGCGATGATGAATAGTCCGGTCGTCACCGTTGGGACTCAAGTCACCGTGGCTGATGTGCAAATTGAAATTGTGCGCAGTCACGCCCACCATCTTTGTGTCACGGAAGACGGGACACCACAAAGCAAGGTGCTCGGTGTATTGAGCGAGCACGATGTGTTGGTGGTTCAGGGAAACAACCCTGCCATTTTAGTGCGGGAAATATTGCGGAGCGAAACAGCTTCTGAGCTGCGCCACCTGCGGGAACGCTCCGAGCGGTTGTTGCAAAAATATATTTACCAAGAGGTCAGCATTTCGTTTATCTGCAATATCATGTCAGAGGTAAATGATATGCTGCTGCGACGGGCCATCGAATTGAGTATGGCGGATTTGGAGTCAGTAGGCCAGGTCCGACCAGACGTCTCTTTTGCCTGGCTGACATTGGGAAGTGGTGGACGAAAAGAGCAATTGCTGCGCACGGACCAAGACAGTGCCCTGGTCTTCGCCGACGTGCCGGATGTGGATTTGGAAAAAACGCAAGGTTATTTTTTGGCCCTGGCCGAGCGGGTCACCAAGGTGCTTTTTGAAGTTGGATTCGATTATTGCTCCGGCAAAATGATGGCCAGCAACCCACTTTGGTGCAAGTCGCTCGCTGCGTGGAAAAAACAGTTCGCTGATTGGATGCTCATCCCCGACCCACAACACGTCCGATATTGCACCATTTTCATTGACTACCGCCCGGTGTACGGCGACGAAGCATTGGCAGAGTTGCTTACGCAACATATTTTCGATGTGGTGGAGCACAATCCTGGGTTCCTTTCCTACATGGCAAAAGGAGCGGTGGAGAACCCGCCACCGCTAAGTTTTTTCCGAAATTTCGTGGTGGAAGCCGGCGGGGAACACAAGAATAACTTCGACATTAAAAAACGGGCAATGATGCCGCTTGCTGACGCTGCACGGCTACTCATTTTGGAAGCGAAGGTTGGTAAAATCAACAATACTTTCCATCGATTCGAGCGGCTAGCGGAACTGGAGGTGGAGCATCGGGAGCTCTTTGAGGCTGCAGCCGAGGCTTATGAAATCCTCATCCGCTACCGAACGCTGCAGGGGTTGAAGAACAAAAACTCAGGCCGTTATTTCAAGCCAGAGGAATTGTCAAAAATGGAACGGCTTAATTTGCGGAACACTTTCCGGCCAATCGACGAGTTGCTTTCGCTGCTGACGGCTCGGTTTCAGGTGGGGTAC
>JAHEAS010000212.1:0-1228 GCA_024642645.1 Saprospirales bacterium
GTGGAGTATTTGGTTTCGTTGAAGAAGTGAGGAGTGAAGGACTTACGCTGTTAACAATAAGTTTCCCGCATGTGCCCGACGTATGGAGGGCATTGGCGGGAAACGGTAGTTGAGCGAAGTTATTACTTCTTCATTTTTCCTTCTTATTTAAAAATGAAGAAGTTGAAAATGGAATAATTCATAACTGCCTCGTTATCACTCAAAATCGAATGGTCATAAATTGTCGTCAAAATAACAATACATTTTGACGCAGTTTATGTCCGGTTTTTTCAGTAGTTTGGCAGCTATTGAAATGGCTTTCATACCCGCCTAACTACTGAAAAAATCGAGTTTGTGGGATAACTCAAGCGGCGTAATTATTTCATTTTCAAGGCTTTATGCCTAATTATTTTGCTCAACAATTGTATACACGTACCACACAGAATGATAATCCCTTAAAAATCAATCAATTATCCTTCTGTGAGTCTAAAAAATCGTCAGCCCTTCCTTCGCACTCGCACCCTCTCCACAAAGACCTCTACCTCCCGCTTGCACCGCCAGCGGTGAAACACCTCCCCACCTGCCAGTACCGCCAAGCCAAGTGCCAACGAGCCCCAAGATGCAATTCGTGTGGTGCTCGTCCAGTTCTCATAAAAATTATGAATTACGAGTATTTCAAGTAGGATGCCGAACGCTGCCACAAAGAACAGCAGTACCGCCATTGCTCTCGTCTGCCGCACCAGCCAAGGGCGCATGGTGCGCAGGCATTTTTCGAGGAAAGCGGCGCAGTCGGTGTCGTGCGGAGCGATGCTCAGCAATTCCCGTAGTATGTGCTCGGTTTGGTGCAGTTCCAGTAAATTGAAATGGGAGGCGGCCTTGCGGAAAAGCGAGTGTCGGAACACCTCCCTGCCATTGAAATCTGGCAGGTTTTCCATCACACTGGTCTCGATGACCACATCGGCCATTAGTAAGTGCTTTTGCCAGGCGCCAATTTCAAAAAGTGCATCGGTGTAGCCCAGTAGCAACTCAAAGTATTCCTCAAAATCCAGTCCACGGATGGCAGTCTCGTTTTTTTCGTAGAAATGAATAATGCCCCGCCAATCTCCCGGTTCGATGGCCCGAAAGTCACGGTACTCCTTGGAATGGTATTTTGATTGCGGCAGCATTTTGACCGTTGACGGTTGTTGAATCTCAAAAAGTCGTACTACCCCCTGTGTCAAAAAGTCGTGCTAACTTGAAAAAAAAACAA
>JAHEAS010000212.1:1238-6375 GCA_024642645.1 Saprospirales bacterium
CGAGTGCCGGATTTAAACCGTCTATCGTCCACTGTCCACTGTCATTTGATAAATTACCGGTTTCGAGGGGCTTGCGTCCAGCTCCAAACTGGCGATTTGCAGGTTCAACAAATATACGCCGTCTTGGATTTCATTTTCCACAAAAATTAGCTCGGTGATGGTGGAATTTATTCGGATTTGGGCAGACTGACCGCCGTAGCGCCAAAAAGCCCGGTGGGCGAGCAGCCTTCCGCCGTCCTCCTCCCGGTCCACGCTGGGCAGGTCGAGCAGCAGGTGCTGGATGCCGCAGTCCACCAAATAGGCCACAGCCTCGTGGTGAAGGTAGGGTGGGTTGGTGCCGGAGTAGTTGGCAGTGAGCTTGTGGCCGTCGTTGGGCTGGGTCCGCAAGATGAACGCTTCGACCTCGCCCGGCCGCACCAGTTCTTCCATTTGTTTGCGCAGCACGACCCGGTCGCCATCGGGCATTTTGGTAGGGTAAACGGTCGCCAGTTTCGCCAGAAAATGAAAGCGCCGCAGGCAGTCGTTGATGGTGTGTTTTTCGGTGGAAATATGCCCAACGCACTCGGTGTGCGTACCGTTTCCGTGCGGGTTCAGTGTGATGTTTTTGAAATTGACCGCCCCGCCTTTGGTTGTATCACCCACGAAATCGCCCGCCACCACAGGCCAGACTTCGACCGGAGGCGCCCAATAGCAGTTGGGATTTTCGAGACCGGCCCGGAGGGGGATAGAGAGGTCGATGGGGTAGGCGAGGTTGGCTGAAAAAGAGGTGCCATTGCGTTTAAACTTGATTTCCATTGCTTAGTTTTTTAATCCTCAAAAGTCTCCATTTTCAAATCATCCAGCCACATCCCCGCCCCACTGCCAGCGTTCCAGACGAAGATTTTGATGCTGTCAAAATCCTTGCGAGGCGCCCGGATGTCCATGCCCACTTCCGTCCATTGCCCCGGCTGCATCACCCGAAAAGGGCGCAGTGCCCGCTCCCGAACGACCTGCCCATCTTTTTCGAAACGCACTACGAGCTGCGGCATTCGCCATGAATCGTACTCCAATGCCTCCCCATAAAACCAGCCGCCGATGTGCAGCCAATCGCCCGCCTTCAAGTTACCTGGTCGGGGAATCACAGTTGGATGGGAGTACTCCATCGTAGGACTGGCCACTGCTGACCAACTGCCGCTGTGCGTGAATTGCTGACTCAGAGCCGTCGAATCGGTAACTGCCTCAAAGTCAGTGGAATACAAGGTTTGTACATTCCGTTTTTTACCAAAAAATCCCTCTTTCGTATCCAACAGCAGGCGGTCGTTGGGTTCGTTTTTTAGCTTCGCAAAAATACGCCAGTAGTACGCCCGGTTCATCGCCTCGGCCTCCCAAGGACCCCAGTGGGCTTGGTAGGTTTGGAATAAATTCAAGGCAACACAGGCCAACAGCAAAGCCCCGAACACCCATTTTCGCCAAGTTTTATTACCGACGAAAACCAAAAACGCCGCTAAAGGAAATGCCAGCAGCGGGTAAGACTGAACCATCGCCCGCTGCCCGAAAGCGCCGCCGTACCACCAGATGTCCCAGGCGCAGACGACCCAGGTGTTGAGGAGGAAAAAAGCCAGAATTGCGGATTTCGGATTTCGGATTTCGGATTTCTCCGTTTCAGAATCCGCAATCCGCAATCCCCAATCCGAAATCGTGAGCCCCAGCAGCGCAAACACCATCAGCGGCGTATAAACCAGCCACCCCTTGCGATAGCTAAAAAACACGTCCACGAAGTGCGGGTGCAGGAAACTAAAGCCCTGCTCGCCGTAGCTGTACACGAACCAGTGGCCACTCACGTATTTCCAATAGGCCAATTGAACGAAGCCAATGGCTGCCGTGACAGCGCCCGCAGCGAGCAGGTGCAGGTAGTTCTTTTTAAAAAAATCGAGTCGCTGACGCAATGCGGACACGCTGCTTACGCCCCAGAGCAGCGGTACGATGGCGAACAGAATCTCGGTAGGCCGCACCAGCGCCGCCAGCCCGATGCAGGCACCTATGCCGATGGCTCCCTTTAAGGTGGGCCGCTCGTGCCAGCGGATGCTCAGGTGTACAAGCAGCGCCAGCAGCATGAAAAGCCAGCCGTGGGCGTTGGCGGCGTCGAAGGTGGCGTAGTTGAGAAAATTGGTGCCGATGGCAATGAGCAGCAGCGTCCAACCCACGGTCCGGTCGGGGAAGTATCGTAAAAGCGTTTTCCGAAGGAACCAAAGTCCCAAAATTGCCATAAGCACCCCGCCGAGATGGATCGCCGCTTGGTATGGCAGGCTGAACCCGTCGGCGGGGTAGCCGTTCAGCTTCGCTGCTGCGTGGCCAATGGCAAAAAATGGTAGGTAGAGCACGGCCATACCCGCCGAGTATTTCATCACCTGGTTGCCGTTTTCGATGGGGAATGCTTGGTCGGGAGAAAAACTCGGTTGGTATTTTTTGATGATTTCGGGTAGAAAATTCACCTGTTTCAGGTCGTGGTAAATGAAAGTGGCGGGCAGGTAAAGGTAGTAACCACTCACGTCCCAGGCCAGCGTAGCCTCGGTGCCGGGCCGGTTGTAACGGGGGAAGGCGAGGGTGACAATGAGCAATATCGCTGCGCAAAAACGGAATGCAAAAAGGGAGAAATTGGATATTGAGAAATTCATTGAAATTTAGCAATAGAAGGTTCACTCAGTAATTTGCGAAAGTACCCTCAATTTCCAAATTTCAAACTACCTCGGCACCCAACAACCACCGCTTGAACAATGGCGAGCGCACCGAACTGACGATAGTCTCCTTGGCGGGCGCTGGGTCGAGCAGCAATTTCACCCTCGATTTGGAGTGGGTGTGCATTTCTTTGATACTCTCGATGTTGACAATGAACTGGCGGTTGATGCGGAAAAACGATTGCGGGTCAGCCATTCCTTCCAGCTTTTCGAGGGAATGTTGGATGGGGTAACGCCGACCTTCTTTCGTTACGAGGAACGTGATTTTGTCTTCCGTGTAAATGAAGGCGGCTACTTTCAGTTCTACCAGCCGGAAGTTTTGGCCAAAACGGATGAGGAAACGAGGGCTGTGAGTTTCAGTAGTCAAAGCGGTGGGGTGGTCAACGCTGGCAGGCATCGCCAGTCGGTGGTACTTCTTGATGGCCAGTCGCAAGTCCTCTTTTTTTAGCGGTTTTAGCAGGTAGTCAACGGCACTAACTTTGAGGGCCTGAAGAGCGTGTTCACTACTGTTGCTGGTGAAAATGATAGGTTTATTGACCTCCAGTTTATCCAAAAGCTCGAAACTGGTGCCGTCGGCCAAGTGGACATCCATGAAAATCAGGTCGGGTAGTGGGTGCTCATTCAGCCACCGAAGTGATGCCTCGATGCTGTCGAGTTGGCCAATCAATTCGATTTTTGGGAACATTTCGCTGAGTAGTTGCCCCAGTTTTTGAGCGGCTGCGTGGTCACCGTCTATGATTAAAACGTTCATGCACTGTTGAGTCTGTGGTTAAAAATCAGGCTGTTTTTTTGGTTAATTGTTTTCAATGACCCTTCCATCGGTTATGTATTAAATTCGTTCATTTGTTCGTTTCGGTTGCCTGTCGATTGTCGAAAAATGGGATATTCGTACAGTTTGGACGTTTTACAAATAACTTAGCGCCTACTCCATGCAACCAATCTGACTGGCGACCCACCTATGCTTTTAATATTTCTCGGGAAAAACTTTGGATGACTGAACTCGAAAAAAATATCCTGGTCCGCTGCAAAAACGGCGAGCGAATAGCACAGCAGCAACTTTATGAGCACTTCAAAGGAAAGATGTTCGCAGTTTGCCTGCGATATGCCAACAGCCGCGCCGATGCGGAGGATAGTTTGCAAGAAGGCTTCGTGAAAGTTTTTCGAGACCTGCACCAGTTTCGTGGCGAAGGCAGTTTTGAAGGCTGGATTCGCAGGGTCATCGTGAACGTGGCACTACAAAATTTGCGCAAGCAAAAAGGCGGCCTTCAGTTTGCGGAACTTGAAAATGTGGAATTCAAACTCAGCGATGCCGACGATTCGGTTTTTGACGAAAACGAGAAAGGAGCGGCGCTCATCAAGCTGATGCAAAAAATGCCAACCGGTTTTCGCACCGTGCTCAACCTCTACGTGCTGGAAGAATATTCCCACCAACAGATTGCTGACGAACTTGGCATCTCTGTGGGTACTTCAAAGTCGCAATTGAATCGGGCGAAAGTATTCTTGAAAAACCTGCTGGAGCGGAGCTTGGCGGGGTGAATCAGTTACGAGTGCGGGACCCAAAACTCGAAACACGAAACTCACAACTCGAAACTCAAAGAAAATGAAAGATAAATTATCTAACGACCGCTTGGAGGAGTTTCTTCGGAAAAGCCTCGAAGGCCATAGCGAGGAGCCACCCGGCGACCTCTGGTCGAAAATTGAAGCAAACATAGCTCCGCCGGTGGCGGTGGTGCAGCCTCGGTTGACACCTGTGCGTGGTTGGTGGGCATTGGCTGCTGCGGCTGCCGTGGTGATGGGCTTATTGGTGGCGCAACACCTTTATTTTAGCAGCAAGCTAAACCAGATGAGCCGGAGATTGGAGCAGAGCGAGCAAGAAATGAAGCAATTGGAAGCGAATAAAACGGTCAAGGTGGAGTCCCCAAAGATGGAATCCCTTAAGAGTGGCAAAGATGAAAACTCGGTTGCTTCGCAATTTGAGGGGCAAGATGTCGGTCAATCTACCGGGGTGAAAAAAAGCACTGCTCCCCGTTTTTTTCAAGATAAATCCGCTTCGGAAAATGCTGGGGTTGGTTTAACGAAGGAAAATAGCAAACTCAATTCAACTAAAAATAGCGAACCACAAGCAGTACCCATCGATAATGCGGATAAAAAACTTAGCCCCGATGGCTTGACCAACGAAAGCCAATCCATTGAAACTGAGTTGATTCCGATAGATGAAATGGCTGAAAATGCTGAATTGAAACCGATTAGGTCAAAAACTTTGGTGCTGCTAGACTTGCTTGAAACGAATATCCCATCGGTAACGGCTGCCATCATTCCAGTTTCCAAATTGAATGGTTCAAACTACTCGGTCGGAGCGAATGCCATGCTGATGACCTCGAAGAATACCATCAAGTCTGTCAGGCCGCTCAGCCCCAATATGG
>JAHEAS010000213.1:0-4165 GCA_024642645.1 Saprospirales bacterium
GAGGTGAACGTTTTTGCCGATTTGGGCGCACGAACCGACTGTTGCCCATGTGTCCACCATCGTGCCCGCGCCGACGTAGGCGCCGATGTTCACGTAGCTCGGCATCAAAATAACGCCAGGTTCGAGGAAGCAGCCATGCCGTGCGATGGCATGTGGCACTACTCGGACGCCTTGGCTTGCAAAGCCTTTTTTCAACGGAATTTTATCGTAAAACTCAAAAGGCGGTGCTTCGATGGTCTCCATTTTCTGGATGGGGAAGTAAAGGATGACTGCTTTTTTCACCCAATCGTTTACTTTCCATTCTCCATCGGTCGTAGGTTCGGCGACTCGCAGCTTGCCAGTATCTAGCAGGGAAACGACGTGCCTTATGGCCTCTTGCACAGGTTTGTCGTTGAGCATGGAGCGGTCTTCCCATGCCGAGTTGATGATTTGTTCTAGTTGTTTCATTTAAAAAGGAAGGAATGTTTACTGGAAAGAGCAAGTCAGTTGCTCATTGCCGAATCAGTTCTTCTGGCTTGATTTCGTTGTCCGACACGGGATAGGCTGTTGGGTAGTCATTTTTTAGCAAATATTGCGCAGCAATGGCACTCCGCTTGGACGTATAGGCGCCTGCACGCAATTTGTAATATGGTTTTGACTGCACCCAATCGGCGGGAATATTCGGATACTGGGACTCAAATTTACGAAGTGCATCCTCAATTCGCTGGCGGTCGGTCGTGGCAAGTATCTGGATGCGCCAGCCAGAGATGGTCTTGGTGCTTTTGTTGATATCAACGAAGCGCTGCATCAGCGAAGCGACTGCAGGTTCTACTTTTTCGGTTACATTGCCCTGTGCTTGCAAGTTGGCGCAACAAAAAACCAGTAACACGAGTGGGAAGATGAATTTTTTCATAGTCTTTCTCATTTTATTGAAAATCAACTGTTTACGATGGTTGTTCCCGCTGATGTGCCAATCCTGTCAGCACCTGCGGCAACCAGTTCTTCTGCAAATTTTCGGTCACGAATGCCTCCCGAAGCTTTTATTTTGATTGAAGGTGGCAATTTTTTGCGGAGCAATTCTATGATTTTCACGGAAGCTCCTTTGCCGTTCACCCCAGTTGAAGTTTTTACGAAGTTAACCTTCACTTCGTTAGCCATTTCGCAAAGCTTAACAATTTCTGCCTCAGTCAACAAGCCTGTTTCGATGATGAGCTTTATGGTTTTTCCACGCATTTGGCAAGCCATCGCCATGGAGTCAATCTCATTGCGAACATAGCTCCATTGCTTGCTTTTTACCGCACAGATGTTGATGACGCAATCTAATTCAGTGGCACCTTCGTCAATGGCTTTTTTAATCTCTTCTACCTTAGCTGGGGTAGCAGAATAGCCCATAGGAAAACCTACAACTGTGCTAACAACAACTGGGGTCCCGTCCAACGCCTTGACGGCGTCTTTCACAAAGAAAGGGGGAACACAAACCGATGCAAATTCATGTTTCTTGGCGTCATCGCAGAGTTTCTTAATATCGGCGAGCGTCGTGTCAGGTTTTAGAATAGTTGCGTCAATAAACCGAGCTAAGTCCATATGTATTCGTAATATCCAAAGCGGAGTAATCTGGGGCGAATATTTCTTCGCTTTTCAGGTGTTCCCCGTAAGCGGGGCCAAGGTAAGGCAAAAAAAATAAAATGGGGCTGATAGAATTAACCACCTTGGTATTTTATCCACAGGCATTTAGGGCGAAGAAAAACAGAATTACCATGCAACGGCAAGAATTGTTAAAGTTTTAAATCGCTGGTTATCAAATAGATATAGTTCGCTACTGTTTAGAAGCCAAATTGGAAGTTCAGTAGAATGCTTGATAAAAATGATATTTCCACAATCCATGTTTGATTATCAACACAGTGATGGGAAAACCGGGCGGTGGCCTTTGGGTATATTCTTAGTAACTTTGTGAATTCGCACCGATGCATACATACGGGTGAACTGCCGCAACAAAAAGCAACAATGGCTGACAACAATCCTGCAAAGAAAAACTCGGAAATTAAATCCAAGCTACGCCGACAAGAGGGCGAGCTGTCTGATTATGTGTTCGGCAAGGTGCAACCACAAGCTACCCCGCTCGAAGAAGCCGTACTTGGCGCACTCATGCTCGACAAGGACGCCCTGCCAGTAGTACTCGATATTCTTCGGCCTGAGAGCTTTTACACCGATGCCCACCAACTTATTTATCGGGCAATTTTGCGCCTTTTTGAAAAATCGCATCCTGTTGACCTGCTCACCGTCACCGAAGAACTCAAAAAAGCCGGCGACCTGGACAGTATCGGCGGAGGCTACTATTTGGTGGAAATGACCAACCGGGTCGGCTCCAGCGCCAACATCGAGTACCACGCCCGCATCGTGGCGCAAAAGCATATTCAACGGGAACTCATCAAGGTTTCCACCCAAATCATAAGGGATGCCTACGAGGACACGACCGACGTGTTCACGCTGCTTGACGATGCTGAAAAGGGCCTTTTCAACGTTACCCAAAACAACCTCAGCCGCCAGTACGAAAGTATGGGTGAGCTAGCCAGCAAGACCCTAAAAATCCTTGAAGAACTCAAAAACAAAAAAGACGGCTTAACAGGTGTTCCGACTGGCTTCACAGCGCTCGACCGGCTCACCAGCGGCTGGCAGCCCAGTGACCTTATCATCGTGGCGGCCAGGCCGGGTATGGGTAAAACCTCTTACGTGCTCGCCCTTGCTCGCAATGCGGCGATGGACTTCAACAAAGGTGTGGCCCTATTTTCGTTGGAGATGTCGAGCACCCAGTTGGTGCAGCGTCTCATTTCAATGGAGGCTGAAATAGCGGGCAGCAAGCTCCGCAACGGTAAGCTGGAAGACTACGAGTGGCAGCAGCTTCACACCACCATCGAGCGTCTCAGCGAAGCCCCGATTTTCATTGACGATACCCCTGCCATCAACATCTTTGAACTAAGGGCCAAGTGCCGCCGACTGAAAATGCAGCACGACATCCAGATGGTCATCATTGACTACCTCCAACTTATGAGCGGGGGCATGGAGAGCAACAAAGGCGGTAACCGGGAGCAGGAAATCAGTAGCATTTCACGGGCACTGAAGGCCATGGCCAAGGAACTGAACGTACCAGTAATCGCACTATCCCAGCTAAGCCGGGCAGTGGAGACAAGGGGAGGGACGAAGCGGCCACAACTCTCCGACCTGAGGGAATCAGGCGCCATCGAGCAGGATGCGGACATCGTGACCTTCATCTACCGCCCCGAATACTACCAGATACTTGAAGATGAAACAGGCCAGTCGCTCAAAGGTGTTGCCGAAATCATCATTGCGAAGCACCGTAACGGCGCACTTGACACGGTGAAACTGCGCTTCACCGACCAGTTTGCCAAGTTCGGCGACCTGGAAGAAACCAGTTTTGACAGCTTCCCGAGCAGTGACCCATTTGCCACGCCGTTCCAGCCATCGAAAGTGATGACCGTGCCTTCGAAAATGAACGATGACGAGGATATTCCATTTTAGCCAGACATATTTGCACAAATAGCTCCTGTAGAGCAAGTTTCTTTGAAAAAATTGGGTAAAAATTTGAATCTTGTGCCGCTTTTTGAAAAGCGAGCTTTCAGAAATTCAACCCGCCGTGAAACCTACTGTCTTATTTGGGGTTTTTATCAAAACAAACCTGACAAAATACACGAACCACCCCACGGCAAACGGAAGTTTTTTGACAGGATTTTTATCAATTAAATAGTAAAACTTTGAAGTTTGCTGACTTAGGATTGGCGCCAACGCTGTTGGAAGGATTGGACGCCATGGGCTTTGAAAATGCCACACCCATTCAGGAACAAGCGATACCAGCCCTACTGAATGGGCAGGATGTTCTTGCTTGCGCCCAAACTGGCACCGGAAAAACCGCTGCCTTCTTGCTTCCCATCTTGAACCGCCTGATTTCCGACCCTATTGCGGGCATTGACACCATCATTTTGGAGCCTACCCGAGAACTGGCCGTCCAAGTTGACCAACAACTGGAAGGCTTTTCCTATTTCACCCCCGTTAGCTCGGTGGCGATTTATGGCGGGCGTGACGGCCACTCCATGGAAATGGAAATGCGGGCACTGAAAAAAGGCGTGGACGTCGTGGTGGCAACACCCGGTCGCTTCTTGGCTCACTTGCA
>JAHEAS010000213.1:4175-6351 GCA_024642645.1 Saprospirales bacterium
GAAGCTGATAGGATGCTCGACATGGGCTTTGTGCAGGACATCATGACCATTGTCAACAAGATTCCAAGGACACGGCAGACTTTCCTGTTTTCGGCTACCATGCCCAACGAAATTCGCAAATTTTCGCAGAGCCTGCTCCGCAGCCCCTTAGAAATCAGCATTGCCATTTCCAAGCCTGCAGCCGGCATCACGCAAGGCGTCTTTTTTGTGGACGATGAAAAAAAGAACCGCCTCATTGAAATGTTGCTCCGCAATGAAGACCCCACCAAGCGGGTGCTCATCTTCGCTGGCACAAAAAGGGCGGTGAAAGAACTCAACAACCACCTCAAAAACAAAGGCTTCAAATCCAACGACATTCACTCCGATTTGGAGCAGCAGCAGCGGGAGGACACGCTGCTCACTTTCAAAAATGCTACAGTGCCCATCCTCGTCGCTACCGACGTGCTTTCTCGCGGCATTGACATCAAAGGCATCGAAATCGTCATCAACTTTGACGTGCCTAGCGACCCCGAAGATTATGTTCACCGTATCGGAAGAACTGCTCGTGCCGATGCTTTGGGTGCAGCCTACACGTTGGTGGGCCGCATGGGTCGCAAAAAATTTATGCGCATTGAGCAGCTAATGGACCTTAAAGTAAAAGTGCTGCCATTGCCCGAAGGATTGGAAAGTGGCGGCGGCGGTTCTGAACGCCGAGGCAGCCGAGGTGGTGGTGGCGGAAGACCACCCCGTGGCGGCGGTCATTCTTCGGGAGGACAGCGCCGAGGCGGCGGTCGGTCAGCAGGTGGCGAACCTCGTCCACCTCGTGGACCTCAACCCCCACGTGCAGAAGGAGAAGGTGGTAATTCGGCAGGTGGTGATCGCAAGAAAAGCCGCAACCGTGGCGGACGCAACCGTGGCAGAGGCCGTGGTGGAAATAGCGGAGAAGGCGGCAGTGGACAAGCGCCGACATCAACTCCGCCTGCGCCTCCAGCAGCCTAGAAAGGTGACATTTTTTTAAAAGTCATCATTGGGGTAAACACCTCACTATTTATTATTTCGAATATTTCAACATGGAAGAAGATAAAAGGCCTAAGCGTGAGCCAGCTGCCAAGAAGGATGCGGCACCGAAAAAAGCCTCCAAAGCAGGCCAAGGCGTACCTCCGAAAAAGGAAAGTGCAGGAGCAGCCAGTAACCGCAAGTCAAGCGTGACTTCGGCTACTCGCCCGGCAAAGAAAACCCCAAAGAAAACGCCATTTTGGGCACCTTTTGCAAGAAAAGAAGCACCAAAGCCAGTTCAGCGGGAGGAACGACTAACTCGTGACCGTGGGCCAAAACCAAAGCATAATGATGACCGCCCTGTCAGCGAACGCCCATCCAACAGGCCCCGGCAGGAAGAAAATCCACAAGACCGCAAGCGTTTTTCACAGGCCAAAAGGCCGATGAGCAAAAACGTGCCACCACCCAAGCCAATTTCCCACCAAGAAATGGAGGAGCCGATGCGCCTCAACAAGTACCTCTCGCATTGTGGCATCGCAGCAAGAAGGCAGTCGGCGGAATACGTGAAACAGGGACTCGTGACGGTGAACGGCGAGGTGGAACCCAATCCCGGCTACCCGGTGCAGCCCACTGACGAAGTGCGCTACAAGGGCGAAGTTGTAAAGCTGGAAGAGCGCAAGGTGTACATCCTGATGAACAAGCCAAGGGACATAATAACCACCTCCAACGATGAGAAAGGCCGTAAAACCGTCCTCGACATTATCGGCAAAAAAGTGGAAGAACGCATCTTTCCCGTTGGTCGGCTCGACCGGATGACCTCTGGCCTGCTGCTGCTCACCAACGACGGCGACCTCGCCAAAAAGCTTTCGCACCCTAGCCACCAAGTGCAGAAGGTCTATTACGTGACCCTCGACAAGGCATTTCACAAAGCGGATTTTGAAAAAGTACAAAAAGGGCTGACCCTAGAAGACGGCCTTGCCCCTGTGGACAGTCTGCACTACGCTGGTGAAAGTAAAAACGAACTGGAAATCAGCATTCACATGGGCAAGAACCGTATCGTGCGGCGTATTTTCGAGCACCTTGGCTACGAGGTGGTGAAGCTCGACCGTACTTATTATGCAGGTTTAACAAAGAAGGATATTGGGCGTGGGCATTTCCGGCATTTGACGGATAAGGAGGTGATTATGCTGAAGCACTTTAA
>JAHEAS010000214.1 GCA_024642645.1 Saprospirales bacterium
AAAATACAAAGGGCAGCGAGAGAAATATGCTGCCCTTTGTATGCAACTGATTTATGCTTATTTCCTCGTTCCCGTCATATCCTGTCCCCCTTGGTGCAGCACCAGTTCCTTCACCACACCATCAACGGCGGGCATGAAATCCACCTGCGCATCCACCACTTTCAGGAAAAAGCGGCGCTCTGCCTCGGCGAAGAGTTCGAACTCTGGCTGTCCGGTAGCTTGGGCGAAGAGCCTGCCTTCCCTTGTGCTCACCGCTAAGTCGAAGTTGGGAAAGAGGTTGTAGATGCCTGTGTAGCTGTCCAGCAGGGATTGCGGCACGCTGACGGTGGCCTTCTCGGTGGGCTTGTCCTTGTCGGTGCGGGTGTAAACCTCATCGGTTCCGAAGGGCATGGGCTGCACGGGCTTCAGGGTCGTCACTTTGCCAGCTTTGTTGCGTTCAAAAACCAGTCGGGTAGGGTAGTCCTCAAAGTAGAAACGGTCTTTGCCGTAGGCAAACACCTTGAAGCGCTCGCTACCCGCCCGCTGCGAGTAGAGTTGGTTGCCTTCGAGGGTGATGTGCCGCCAATTGTCGGGCTTATCCATTTCATAGACGCCCACATAATCGGCTAATTGCTTGGGGGTCATTTCGAGGGGTTTCAGTTGTTCATTGGCAATGCCGAGCACGGTTTGTGCGATTTTGTAGGTCATGTCGGCAGGGCCATTGGTGTTGTTGTTGGAAAGGGCGACGACGTAAAGGTGTGCATCTGGCACTCGAATGCCATTGGTTACGAAACCGTGGATGCCGCCGCTGTGATAGATGAACTCGTGGCCGTCCACCTTGTTCATGGCCCAGCCGAAACCGTAGTGGGTCATATCGCCGTTGTTGAGCTTGGTGGGTGTCCAAGCCAGTTTCAGCAGGTCTTTTTTCACCAGTTTTTCGGTATAAAGTGCCTCGTCCCATTTACCGAGGTCAGCCACGGTACTCATCAGCGAGCCGGCGGCGTATGGGAGGGTCATGCTCAGGTAAGGCGCATTGGAGAAAGTGCCCTCCTTCTCGCCTCGACCATAGCCCCGGATGCGGCGGGGAATCACCCGGTCAGTCACATCGTAATAGCTGTCCGTCATGCCAAGCGGCTGGAAGATGCGCTTTTCGATGAAGTCGGCGTAGCTCATGCCCGATGCCTTTTCGATGACGGCCCCGGCAAGGATGTACGCCGAGTTGTTGTACTGCCATTTTTCGCCCGGCTCAAAGTCGAAGGGTTCGTTTTTGAAGTGGTCAATGAGTTCAGTCAGCGTCATGTCATTGCGCCAGATTTTGGAGAAATCTTCCATATCCGTGTAACTCTTGATGCCGGAGGTGTGGTTGAGTAGCTGTGTAACCGTGATTTTTCGACCGTCCGTGGGGTAGTCGGGCAGGTACTTGGTGAGGTCATCGGAGAGGTTGACTTTGCCCTCCTGCACCAGCATGAGCATGGCCACTGCGGTGAACTGCTTGGTGATGCTACCGAGGCGGAGGATGTGGTCGGGCAGCATTTTTACTCCCAATTCCATGTCGGCCATGCCGTAGGCTTTTTCGAGGATGACTTTGCCGTTCTGCTGCACCCGTAGTACCACGCCGGGCTCATCGGGCTTGTATTGCGCAGCAACGAGTGCGTCAATCTTGGACTCCAGGGTTTGTGCCAGCGCAAGGTTGTTGGGCATTGTTGCGAAGCAAACCAACAACACTAAAAGGCTTGCCATTTTGGGGATAAGCGATTGGATTTTCATTCAATTGATTGTTTTGTTGTGATTGGAAAGTGATAATGAACCGGAAGTTACGTTTTGGTTGTAAAAAGCAATTCAGGGAATTCGACGAAGCGCTGGGGATTATCCACGGAGCGACGGTAGGCAGCAGGGAATTGCCACGGGGCTGGTCGAAATTGGGAAGAATGCCTTTAAAGATAACATTCTGAAAATGCAGGAGAAAAAGGCGCTGCTGCTAGGGTAGGGCGAAAAAAGAAGGGGCCTCCAAAACGGAAGCCCCTTCTCCTATCATTGTTCTATTCTTCTTCAATTCTCAGAAAACGGATAATCCGTATATCCAACTTCATCAGCGGAATAAAATGTTTGCTGATTTGGTGCTGCCAATTCCTTGTCATTTTTAAACCTATATGGTAGGTCAGGATTGGAGATGAACTTCGAACCAAATGCAATCATATCTGCATGTTCCGTGTCCAAGGCAGTTGCTGCACGCTCCTTGTTATACCCGGCATTGAGGATATAGAGACCGTTGAAATTCTCCCGGATTTTCGCAATCAATCGAATGCCTTCCTCACTGGCTCGGGCGGCGCCATCCAAGAGGTGGATATACAATACACCTATTTTATTTATCGCTTTTGAAAGATAATCATATAGCGCAAACGTTTCTGCATCGGGCCCCATACCGTTGAATGGGTTATAAGGCGAAAAGCGGATTCCTGTCTTGTCCGCACCGATGGCATCGGCGATGCCCTGCGTGATTTCCAGCACAAAACGGCTGCGGTTCTCGATGCTGCCACCGTACTCGTCCGTGCGGGTATTGGCACCGGGGTTCAGGAACTGGTTGGGCAGGTAACCATTGGCCGAGTGGATTTCCACGCCGTCGAAGCCCGCAGCAATGGCGTTTTTCGCCGCCTGCACGTACTCCTGAATGGTAGATTTTACCTCGGCGGCGGTCATGGCCTCCGGCAATTCGGTTTTTTGCATACCCTGTGAGTCCGTCCACATATTGCCATCGTCGGAGATGGCGGACGGGGCGATTATCTTCGAGCCTTCCGGCATATTGGCGGAATGCGACACCCGGCCCGTGTGCATCAGTTGCAGAAAGATTTTACCGCCTTTTTCGTGTACGGCTTTCGTGGTTTTCTTCCAACCTTCAATTTGTTCTTGGCTGTAGATGCCGGGGATACGGGCATAGCCCAAGCCGTTTGGCGATGGCGCAGTACCTTCGGTGATGATAAGCCCAGCGGTGCTGCGCTGGCGGTAGTATTCCGCCATTAAATCGTTTGGGATATTGCCCAATGCCCGGCAGCGGGTCATGGGCGCCATGACAATACGGCTGTTGAATTCCAATCCGTCTTTGCGGAGGGGTGAAAACAATGTTTGACTCATTTTTTTAAATTTAGGAAGTTTAGGAAGTTTGGAAAGTTGAGTGGGAATTCAAGCTATACCACTAAATTTTCTAAGCTCACTAAACCATATTTTCTTGGTTACTAAAAGTTAGTAGCATACTTTTGTTGGTGCAAAGCTAAAAATGGTGTGTATCGTAAACAAGAAGGCACGCCAAAGTTCCTTACTTACCTTAAAGTAATCATTACTGACAATCAAAGCGTTATGTCAAAAAAAAGTTTAGAAAAATGTACCAACCACGACGATTGCCCGGTACGGAACGTGCTGGCAAGGTTTGGTGACAAATGGTCTTTGCTAATCATCAAGCTGCTGGGCAGAGGTGGGGTCATGCGCTTCAACGAGCTGCACAAGGCTATTGACGACATCTCCCAGAAGATGCTGACGGTCACCCTGCGCACCCTCGAAGCAGATGGGTTGGTGAGCCGCACCGTCTTCCCCGAAGTGCCACCGAGGGTCGAGTACGCCATCACGCCGCTGGGCGAAAGCCTGATACCGCATATCGAGGGCTTGGCGAAATGGGCCCACGAAAATATGGGGGAGATTATGCGAAGGCGGGGTGGGGTTGGGGAAATTGCACGAACCGGCGGCTCAGTTAGTTTGAGTTGACACTTGACCCCAGCACACCGCCCATGCCACACCCTCCATTTTTTCACGTGAACCATGACAAATGTCAACCATCTAGCTGCATCGTCTCATCGCGTAGTGTGCCCCTTGTTTTTATCATTGTGCTTGCGGAGGAAGTTTGTCTGCAAAGTGGTTGCTCACGTGGCTGACTGCTGCTGTTCGCACAGTAGATTTGCTTTCGCCCCGCCTTTTCTTGACAGTTTGGGTCAAATATTTGCGCAAATCAAAAAATGATGGGAGCATGAAAATAGCCATTAAATACCTTCTTCTGCCATTCGTTTTGGCTTCACAAATGGCCTTAGCCCAATTCCAAAACATTCTCATCCACGATGGCTCCAATGCCAAGGAACCTGCCATTTGCATGAACCCGAAAAACTTGAATGAACTGGTGGCGGGTGCCAATGGCGACAATGTTTACACATCCTATGATGGCGGACTTACTTGGTCGCTGGGCAAAATCGCTTCGTCCTATGGGGTGTGGGGTGACCCTTGCATCGTAGCAGACACCAGCGGCAACTTTTATTATTCTCACCTCTCCAACACGGGCGGCACAACGGGCTGGCTTGACCGCATCGTCATCCAGCAATCAACGGACGGTGGCACGACCTGGAACGACGGCAGTTTCACAGGACTGAACGATGACAAAGATCAAGACAAGCCGTGGCTGGCATTCGATGCCTCATCCGGCAGTCCGTTCAAGGGGAACCTTTACGTCGCTTGGACGGAATTTGATACCTACGGCAACGACCAGCCAGAAAATCGCAGCCGCATCCTTTGCTCGGTATCCAGCGATGGGGCGGCGACATGGAGCGAGCCGGTGGTGGTGAGTCAGTTCACGGGCGATTGCATTGACTCCGACAACACTGCGGAGGGCGCTGTGCCAGCCATTGGGCCACTGGGCGAGGTCTATACGGCATGGTCGCTCAATGATACGCTTTGGTTCAACCGTTCGACCGACGGCGGGCAGTCCTGGCTAGCGCAGGATATATTTGTGACCACGCAGCCTGGGGGCTGGAACTATAGCGTGCCGGGACTCAACCGTTGCAATGGCCTGCCTGTTACTGCCTGCGATAAAAGCACTGGGACTATCTATGTTAACTGGACGGACCAACGCAACGGCATAGACGACACGGATGTTTTTCTGGTAAAATCTACCGATGGCGGCACGACCTGGAGCACCCCTCTGCGCGTCAACAACGATCCACCCGGTAAGCATAACTTCCTTTCTTGGATGACCGTTGACCAGACTTCCGGGATATTGTTTTTCGTTTTTTACGACCGCCGTGACTACTCCGACTGGCAAACGGGCGTTTATCTCGCCTATTCCACTGACGGTGGAGGGACCTTTGCTAACCTGAAAATCAGCAACTTGCCCTTCACGCCGCAACCCAACAAATTTTTTGGCGACTATACCAATATCGTCGCCCAAGATGGGCATGTTCACCCGATTTGGGAGCGGCAAGTGAACGGCTCAACGTCCATTTGGACCGCAGTGTTGGCGTATCCGGTTGGCATCGAAAGCCCCAATTTTTTTGCCTTGCAAACAAAGTTGGAGAGCCATCCCAACCCTTTTTCCGGGTTGGCCACGATTAGTTTTAACACTGCCATTGAACAGGAGCTATCGATGTACGTCCTTGATCCGGTGGGGAGGGTGATTGCCCCGATATTTACCCAAAAAAAATACCCGCCAGGCTTGCACGAAGTCAAGTTGGACAATGCCGTACTGCGATTGCCACCGGGTATCTATTTTTTAAGATTAGGCAACAACCAAGCAGTTGAAACTTGCAAGATAGTGGTTCGGTAAACTGATAGGAGCTACCCCGCCCTGCGGCTGCGCTATTTCCGAAAGGATTTCAAAGACGAAGCTCGCCTCGCCGAAGGCGTTCCCGTCCTATTGCAGGGCTTTTTTAGGGTGGCTGCTGAAGCGATTCGTTGCGGAGGTGGCTCCTAAAAGTGCCGAAATACTGCCCGCTTTTCTCCTGCCTGCCGCCAATTTCTTGCCTATCTTCGCCTATTAAACACATGCTTATAAAGCATTTTCCTAATCAAAATCACCACTAATGAAAAAAACGATTTTACTCGCTTTATTGCTCTCGCTCACCAACATTTCTGTCAATGCCCAGTGTACTTACCTGAACAATGACTTTGAAGATTGGGCCACCTTTCCGTTAGAATACAACGGGGTTACGAGGGACATGGAGACCCCTGACAATCATATTTCCATTGTAAGGTTCTTCACCACTTTCGTTTTGATTGAGTTCGTCAATGACCCTTATGCTTTTGGCATGTTTGAAAACGACCCAGTGGCATTCTGGGGCATTGAAAAATCAACGGATGCCAGTACGGGACAGTATGCAGCAAAACTGCAAAACGACCCCGAAATCAATGTCTGCGACATTTACTCCACCATTGCTTGCTCGGACATCCCCGATGTGTTTAAAATTGACATCAAACACGTCGGGAACACCGCGGACACCCTGTATATTTTTGGTGCTTATGATGAGAACCTGCCACCGCTGGAGAGTGACCAAGCTGCCTTGGATACTTTGGCGGGCTATTTTATGGACTCCATCATTTTTGACGGCAACGTGGATTATAT
>JAHEAS010000215.1:0-2469 GCA_024642645.1 Saprospirales bacterium
AATTGCCCTTTGATGTTTATCCTAATCCAGCAGGCGAAGTGTTTTTTGTGAACAACTTTCCGTCAAACGGCCAACTTTTGTTGACGGATTTGCAGGGTAGGGTGCAGTTGCGTCAGTCTATTACCGAAGGTGATAATGAAATCATGACGGGTGGCTTGGAGGATGGATTGTATTTTGTTGATTTTCAGGGGAGAGGTGGAAGTTTTAGGACGAAGGTGGTAGTGATACATTGATGTCAAAATGGAACCTAAGCTTTGGCTTAAATTAGCATAGTAAAAGCCATTTTAGATGGTATTGATTGCAAACGAGTTTCAATAGTACTGTTGAAACTCGTTTGCATTTCTAGGTTTATAATTGCGGACAATGGACATGAAATTTTCAGGCAAGAGAATTTGAACTGGCTAAGGTATATTGATTTCGAAAAGAGGATTTCTCACTTTTTCCAGCTTGCTATTCGCCAAAAACAAAGCAAGCCCGAACATATTTTTCGGTTAACTTTCTCGCTTTTGCTAAATTAGCGCCTCCAAAGCCAATTTGGTTTTATTTTATTTGGTTTTCTTCGCAAACAATTGAAAGCCAGGTTTTTACAAAAAAACCAATATCCAACATTATCATCAAACCACAGGATTCCTGCCAAATTCACATCAAATTATGACCATTATTGACGGTAAGAAATTGTCCGAAATCATCAAATCGGAAGTAGCCCTAGAGGTGAACAGCATCAAAGCCAAGGGTGGCAAAATACCACATCTTGCCGCTGTGCTGGTGGGTGATGACCCTGCCAGCCAAGTTTATGTCAGGAATAAAGTCCGCTCCTGCGAAGCTGTTGGCTTCAAATCCAGCCTTATCCGCAAGGACGCCAATACCACCGAGGCTGAATTGTTGGAAGTGGTTGCTGGCCTCAACAACGACCCAGACGTGGACGGCTTCATTGTGCAATTGCCACTCCCAAAGCATATCAATGAAGACCATATCACTTTAGCCATAGACCCTAAGAAGGACGTGGACGGCTTCCATCCCGTCAACTTCGGCCGAATGGCATTGGGCCTGCCTAGCTACCTGCCTGCTACGCCTTTCGGCATCATGACCATGCTGGAACGCTACGGCGTGGAAACCTCCGGCAAAAACGCTGTGGTTATTGGTCGCAGCAATATCGTGGGCACTCCAATGGCCATCCTGCTTTCCCGCAAGGGTAAAGTGGGTGACTGCACTGTTACCCTCGTGCACAGCCGCACCAAGAACATGGCCGACATCGTGCGTGGAGCGGACATCATCGTCGCAGCTATCGGAAAACCAGAGTTTGTGACTGCCGACATGGTGAAAGATGGCGCCGTGGTCATTGACGTGGGTATCAACCGCATTGACGACCCGACCCACCCGAAGGGTTCCCGACTCGTTGGCGATGTGGCATACGACGATGTCGCACCAAAATGCAGTTTCATCACACCCGTGCCCGGCGGCGTTGGGCCGATGACGGTTATGTCGTTAATAATGAATACATTGAAAGCGAGCCGGAAGGAGATTTATGGGTGAGTGAGGTGAGGGGGAACTTGTTTACTTGGTATTTATGAACCAAACAATGTTAGAGAAAAGGGCAGTTGAAGTGACTGAATGTAGTGCAGCCGATTTGGTGCTGCTCCGTGATACTGGGCTTCGGGCTTTCAGTGAAGCTTTTGAATCAATGAACAACCCCGAAGATTTTGCAGCGTACATTGATAAGGCGTTTGATTTGCAGCAGCTTCTCCGTGAGTTGATGAACCCAGCTTCGGCATTTTACTTCGCAAAAAATGGGGACGAAGTAGTGGGCTATTTGAAAGTGAATTTTCCTGGAGCCCAGTCTGACCCACAGGGTGAAAACTGCTTAGAAATTGAGCGGATTTACACATTCAAAACCTATTTTGGAAAAGGTGTTGGCGAGGTTTTATTGAACAAAGCATTGGAAATTGCGCAAGCAAAGGAATTCGATTTCATTTGGCTGGGCGTTTGGGAGAAAAACCCCCGTGGCATCCGGTTTTATGAAAAACATGGTTTCGAGCGTTTTGGCCAACATGAATTCTGGATTGGCAACGACCTGCAAACCGACATCCTTATGCGGGCTTTTTTGAAAAAAAGCGGGAACTAAACTTGATTTGTGGAGCACGAATCTCTTTTCGTCCGAAATTTGGAGACGTACACAGTTTATTTTTACCAAAAATCCCTAGTTTCAAGTTTACTTTGTCCCAACATTAAATCAATACAACAATTCAACCATCAAATTATGTCTGATATCGCACCTCCAACCTACGAGAAAAAATCATTTTGGAAGCGCCCCGAGGGAGTTACCGGTGCTGTCTTTCTGATAGCCGTCCTCGGTGGCTTGGGTTATTTGTTGGCCGTGAACATGGCAGCCATCTTGGCTTTAGCAGCGAACACCATTTACTTGGTGCTTATGCTAATGTCACTCGCTGCGCTGATATACGTTATTCTCGA
>JAHEAS010000215.1:2479-6349 GCA_024642645.1 Saprospirales bacterium
GACCCGAAAATGCGCAACCTCATTTGGTACATGTACAAAAGCGTGATGCGGTGGGTGACGGGCGTTTTCGTGCAAATAGACCCTGTTGGCATCCTGAAGAGTTATGTGGAAGATTTGCAAGACAACCTCGGAAAGATGAGCCAGCAAATTGGCAACCTGAAAGGGCAAATTCGCAAGATGAGCACCTTGATGGAGGAAAACAACAAAGAAATCTCCAACAGCTTGAAGCTCGCCAGCGTTGCGAAGCAGCAGAACAACGAGAGCCAAGTGGTGCTTGCCACCCGCAAAGCTGCCCGTTTGCAAGAGACGAACGAGAAATACGCAGCCCTTCACGGCAAGATGGAGATACTTTACCGTATCCTCGACAAGATGTACAAGAATTCCGAAATCTTGCTAGAAGACACGAAGGACCAAGTGAAACTAAAAGAGCAGGAACGCAAGGCTATCCGGGCATCTCACTCGGCCATGAAATCGGCGATGAGCGTCATCTCCGGTGACCCAGACAAGCGTGCCATGTTTGATGCTGCCATCGAGAACATCGCTGACGATGTGGCTAACAAGGTGGGTGAAATGGAGCGCTTCATGGAAATGTCCGCCAATTTTATGGATTCGATTGACCTGCAACAAGGCGTGTTCCAAGAAGAGGGGCTGAAGATGTTGGAAGAATGGGAAGAGAAAAGCACGTTGATGCTACTGGGCCCCAAATCAACTTCCAGCGATTCGCTTGATTTAAATCGCCCTGCAGCTCGACCAGAGAAACAGACACGGTCGGATGGCGGTGAATCCTACGATAATCTGTTTAAATAAAAAAAATGGCGGCCAATTTGGCCGCCATTTTTTTTAGACTTTTTTTCTCCGCTTCTTCGAACGTTCTGCAACCAAGGCAGCTTTTCCAACCCATTCTGAGAGTCTTGATTTATCTGCTATGATATACTCTGGCAGGCCCCAATAGGTCATTGTACGCAGTTTGCCTTTCACCATCATGGAGAATGGTGTGCTTCCCACCGACTCAAAATCAGCTTTATTGCTATCGTCTACTTTCAGGCGGAGCACATCGTTTTCGCCCATGATGGCACCCCACATTGCATCACCACGAAAAAAGCCGATGCCGCCAAACATTTTCTTGTGGGTAAAATTCTCCACTTCGGAGAGCTGTCCAATCACATAATCAAGGTATTCTTTCTTTACTGCCATTAAATATCGTTTAGGTTAAGAAAAATGTAGAATCCACAAGATAGTAAAATGGCCGTATTTATCAAAAAATCAAAGGGAACAAACAAGATGGTCTGCCCCCTCCTAATACCTATTTTTCACTTTTGTAGTTCATAGAAGTAACGTAATGGGAAGTGTGAGAAATAGAAACCTGATTTCACCTGCGTTCCTAATTGCTTCCGAAATGTTTTTCTAAGCGGCAAGAAGACTTTCGATAGATTAAGGATTACTTTCATAGTTTTGCCGCCGATTTGATTTTAATCAAAAACATCAATGCACGAATCAGAAATCATAACCGCATTAAAAGATGGCGACAAAAACGCCCTCGGAATAGTGTATGACCGTTACGGCGCTGCGCTGTACGGGGTTGTGCTTCGTATTGTGCAATCGCCAGAGGTTGCTGAAGAAGTGGTACAAGATGCTTTTGTGAAAATATTCAGGAACATAAACAGTTATGACGAGAACAAGGGCAGGTTCTATACTTGGGCGTTGAACATTGCCAGGAATACTGCCATTGATGCAACTCGATCCAGCGATTTCAAAAACCGCCAGAAAACTGATCAATTTGACTTTGTCGTATATAGTCATACACACCCAGCAACATCAACTTCCGTAGAGACCATCGGCCTTCGGGAAATAGTGAACAAGTTGGATGAAAAACATCGGGCGGTGATTGAACTTGCTTATTTCCAAGGGTACACCCAATCGGAGATTGAGCAGGAGATGAACATTCCAATCGGGACGGTTAAAACCCGTTTGCGTTTGGCTATTAGAGAACTTAGGAAAGCTTTTGGTTGACGTACAGTTGTTTGCATTACGCAGATTAGCTGCGTTTTGCCATTCACTTCCTTCAACGACGTAATAAAATGAACCTTCAAGCATACATAACATCTGGAATTTTGGAGCTGTACGCCAACGGCCTCGCTTCCCCTGAAGAAATTCGGGAAGTGGAAGCTATGGCTGAGCAGTACCCAGAAGTTAGGCAAGAGTTAGACGCTATTCAAAAGACCTTGGAAGCCTTTTCTAACTTGCACGGCGTTCAGCCTCCAGCAGGCTTGAAGGATAAGATAATGCAACGGCTTGAGGGTGTGCCAAAAGGCAACTCAAAATCCAAACCAAGCAGCGATAAGGCTCATGACCAACCTCGTGAATACGAATCACGGACAACTAGTGAAACCAACATCGCTTCCATCGCTACTTGGATATTGGGCTTGGCGTTACTGGGTGCCTGCGTAGCGGTTTTTCTGTTTTGGCAGCAGGCAGAACGGGCTACAGCGCAAGTAAAGGCTGCTCAAACACAGCTGGAACAACAACAAAAAGATTGCGAAGCAGAAAAAGCAAAAGCCAATAAAATAAATGAACAGTTCATCGCCATTCGCCACTGGGGCACCAAACCGGTGCAGATGAAAGGCACCGAACTTGGCGGCGATGCATTCGCTGTGGTTTATTGGAACAATGTTAAAAAATCAGCCCTATTGGATGTGGTCAAACTGCCAGAACCCGCCGCCGATAAACAGTATCAACTTTGGGCTATTGTGGATGGCAAGCCTACCGATATGGGCGTTTTCGAATTGGCAGCTACGCCTGGATTGCAAGAAGTCCCCTTCATCAACAACCCGCAAGCCTTCGCTGTTACGCTTGAACCCAAAGGCGGTAGTCCGACACCAACCATGGACCAGATGTACGTGGTGGGTTCTGTCAAAGGTTGATTTTTCCAAGAAATTCAATGATGCAAGTCATTTTCCGGGGGTATCCAATTACATTTGCGATTCAATCTTGACAGTCATTTTCTTATGAAACATCTTATTGCCCCCTCCGTCCTCGCCGCAAACTACCGCAATCTCCAAGCCGACTTCGATATGGTCAACCGAAGTGAAGCGGACTGGTACCATGTTGACGTGATGGATGGCCGTTTTGTGCCGAACATTTCCTTTGGCATGTTCATCGTGGAGTTTATGAAAAAAATGGCCACGAAACCCCTTGACGTGCACCTGATGATTTTGGAGCCGGAGAAGTATATTGAAGATTTCCGAAAAGCTGGGGCTGAGGTGATTACGGTGCATTATGAAGCCTGTCCCCACCTGCATCGGACTATCCAACAAATCAAGGAAACTGGCGCAAAAGCTGGGGTCGCACTTAACCCGCATACCCCAGTTAGCCTATTAAGTGAGGTAATAGAAGACCTTGATATGGTGTTGTTGATGTCGGTTAACCCAGGCTTTGGCGGCCAAAAATTCATTTACAATACCATCCCGAAAATTCAGCAATTGCGGGAAATGATTACTACGAAAAACACAAGCACCCTCATCGAAATTGACGGTGGGGTGGGGCTTCAAAATGCCGAAGAAATTCTTCGTGCTGGCGCTAATGTACTGGTAGCTGGCAGCAGTGTTTTTGGCTCAGCGAACCCTTCCGAGACCATTGCGAAGCTGAAAGCCATTGGAAAAGACGAAGTTTGGGTTTGAGATACGCTTCCAAGCGCCAGTATGCCAAAATGGTATTTGTTACCAAAAAACCAATGTCGTACCTTTCTTGCCCAGCCTTCGTTTTTACCAACATGAAATTGATGCGGCATAGTATTATCCTATTAGGTTGTCTTTTCTTTTCTCTTTCGGCCTTCGGTCAAAAGGGAAAGCTAACAGCTCCTGCAACTCGCCC
>JAHEAS010000216.1 GCA_024642645.1 Saprospirales bacterium
TGTTATAGCATTTGGTACCCCTGCGATTGCCCACAAAACCTCCAGTGTTTCAAGGATTTCTGTGAGGGCCTCGAATTTGCCCGCAAGGTGAACAAGCCCATCATGATTGACTTTACGGGCCATGCCTGCGCCAACTGCCGCCGGATGGAGGAGACTGTTTGGCCGAAAAAAGAGGTGTACAACTACCTGAAAGATGAGTATGTAGTCATCTCGCTCTACGTGGACGAGAAAATCGAGCTGCCGGCCGACCAACAGAAATCGTGGCCACTAAAGGGCGGCGGCACCCAGCGATTCCGCAACGTGGGCCATAAATGGGCCTATTTTCAGCGGGAAAATTTCAACGACAACTCACAGCCGCAATACGTGCTGATTTCGGCAGACGGTGTGCTACTCAACCAGCCCGTTTCCGGTATGCAGGAGGTGGACGATTATGCTCATTTCCTCAAGTGCGGATTGGATAAGAACGTGAAGAAATAAGTGGCACATTGACCGGGTGGCTCGAAGTCACCCGGTCAATTTCATATATCTCCGCCATCAGCCAGTATTTTCCAAACCATCTCCGTTTCAAAGCCCCTCGACATGGCGTACTGTGCCAGCTTGCCCTTTCGGGCAAAATCGTCGACTTCGGCAATTTGTAATGCCCGTCTTTCCAGCACTTCCTTCAACGTCATTAAGTAGTCTTCCTCGTTAATTTCCTCCATCGCCTTGCGCAGGCAGTACTCGGAGATGTTGCGTATTTTCAGCTCCTGCCGGATGCGGTTGCGGCCCCATTGTTTAATGCGGAACTTGCCCCGTGCGAACGAGCGGGCGAAGCGCTCCTCGTTGAGAAAATTTTCTTCGATTAAACTTGCAATGACGTCCTCCAAGTCTTGTCCATAGGTACCCAACTCGATGAGCTTGCTGCGTACCTCCTTGTGGCAGCGGTCTTGGTAGGCACAGTAGCGTTGCAGCTTGACGAGGGCGTCTGCCTTTGATGTGTATTTTTGGACGGGCTTCTTTTCCATGTTGCAAATGTAGTAAGGGTGACTTTTTGTACTTTCCTTCTTTTCATAAAAACTTACCTTCGCAATACTAAACAAACGTTGCGAGTGTGCTTCGCAACTATTTTACAAGCCAACCGCAAATAAAAGGACTATGATTTCTTGGTTTAAAAAGCGCCCCATCACGGGCAATGACGAAGGGAGTGACGAACAGTTTTTCACCCAATTGCGCCAGCAAGAATTCAGCCGCCTCGACGAGCAGCGGCACGTCTATCTGGACTATACGGGTGGCAACCTCTATGCCCAAAGCCTGATTGACCGTCACTTCACTTACCTGCGGGAGTCCGTGTATGGTAACCCGCACTCCACCAACCCGACCTCCCAGCTTTCCACGCAAAATGTGGCAGAGGCTAGAGAGAAAGTCTTGAATTTTTTCAATGCCAAAGACGATTACTACTGCATCTTCACGGCCAATGCCTCGGCTGCGCTGCAAATTGTGGGCGAGTGCTACCCGTTCAGTGAGGACAGCCACTTCCTGCTCACTTCCGACAACCACAACTCGGTGAACGGCATCCGGGAGTACTGCCGGAGCAAGGGCGGCGACTACACCTACTGCCCACTGCACTACCAAGACTTGACCATTGACGAGACTTTGATGAACGAAGTGCTCACGAAATACGCTAGCTGCAAGCAAAAATTGCTGGCCTTTCCTGCACAGTCGAATGTGTCGGGCGTGAAGCACCCACTCAGTTGGATTGAAAAGGCGCAGGCACTCGGCTGGGACGTACTGCTCGATGCCGCAGCCTATGTGCCTACTTCCCGCCTCGACCTCAAGCAAGTCAAGCCTGATTTCGTTTCTGTATCATTCTATAAAATCTTCGGTTACCCGACAGGCATCGGTTGCCTGTTGGTACGCAAATCCAAGTTTGACTTGTTAAAAAAGCCGTGGTTCGCCGGCGGCACTGTCGTGGCGGTGGCGGTCAACTACGGTGCCCACTTCCTTGCCAACGACCACGAGCGCTTCGAGAATGGCACGGTGAATTACCTCGACATCCCCGCCATCAGCCGGGGCATTGATTTCATCGAAAACATCGGCATGGAACGCATCAACCGCCGGGTAGGCCACCTCACGCAGACCCTCACCCAGCGGATGCAGGCGCTCCGCCATGAAAACGGCACACCACTGGTGCGCATCTTCGGTCCGATGGACATAAAGCTAAAGGGCGGCACCATCATCTTCAACCTGAGCGACTCCGACGGCCATGTCTTCCCATTCGAGGGAGTAGAGCAGCAGGCCAATGCGGCGCTCATCTCGCTCCGCACGGGCTGTTTCTGCAACCCCGGCATTGACGAAATTAACAGCTGCGTTTCTACGGAGGAAATGGTCAAGTATTTCAGTTCCCGCAAGACCGGGAACATGCACGACATGTTCGAGTTTTTAGGGTATATGCGTGGGGCCATACGAATCAGCGTCGGCATACCCACTACCATGGGCGACATCGAGCGGTTTATACAGTTTATTCAAAAATTTAAGGATAAAAAAGTGGCTGGAATTCCCGAAGCGCAACAGGTGGCGGCGGCGTGAGTTTTTACCCCAATGCCTCCACACCTCCAAAATCCCTCAAGGTAATCACCCGCCAACTCTCCAGCACTGCTGACACGTCACCAAGCTGCTTGGCTGCTATTGCCACCAAAAACACCTCCCGTTCCTGTTTTCCAAAAATTGTCTGGTCGAAGTATTCCGCCACGTTACGGTGGATATTGGGCTGGAAAAAGCGGGTGGCATTCGACCAGTTGTCGAAGCCAAGGTTGGCGCTGAGGCAGAGGTTGGCCAGTGTGTCCACATCGGTTTGCGAGGGGGTATGCAACAAGACGGAGAAGGTATGCCAGTTGGAGGATTTGAGCAGCTGCAGCTCGTTGTGGATGGGCAGTTTTTTGCTTTGATGAAAAAATTGGCCGCTTGTTCCTGTGGGGTTAGGCTTGTTTTCCACCAAAATTAAATCCTTGTACCGCCTGCCCGATGATGGCTGCGGGATGCTCTCGATACTCGCCCGAACGGGGTCAATGCGGCGAGCCGCTACGATTTCAGGTTGTGTGGTGGGGTTGAGGCGAACGGGGACAAGGCCAAGGTCGAGGTGCAGTTCCTCAGTGGTCGACTTGAAATGGAAGCCGAGTTGGTTCCAGGCGTAGCGGGCTGTCTCCCATTCGCCCAGTACCGTGGCGGCGATGCCGAGCGTTTCCCAAAGGTTTTCATCGAAATTGTTGTGCTCCACCGCCTTCAGGCAATAATGGAAAGTGGGCTTCCATTCCATGCGGGAGCGGTAGGTGCGGCTCAGGAAGGCAAATGGCACCGACCAGTCGGGGGCAAGGCGAGCTAGTCGCTTACAGAGTTTCACGGCATTGTACACGTCGCCCCGGCGGTCATACTCGACAACCAATCGGTAGAGCTGTTCGGCAGCGTCGTTATGCGGTAAAAGATTTGACATTAGTTAAAAGACCTTGGATTTTAGGCAGGCACTGTTTTTAAAATGCGATGCCTAGATTCAAGGTCTTTCAAAGGTAAGCGGCTGCGCTGCAAAAAGCAAGCTATGCAGTTTTGGGCCTAGCTGGTATGATCTAAAATTATTTGTCTAAGGCATATTTTCCCCAAATTCACGTTCAGCCTTGGTTTTTTCAAAAACATCACGGTCAAGAAAGTAGGAAGCCTCGTAGCTCTCGCCTTCCCAAGAAGGTGGTTGTGGTTTGTCGTCTGCTTCAATTTCTTCCTTGTACCAGTAGGCAGTAAAAATGCCAACCAAGGCTCCCAGCAAGTGGCTCTCCCAGGAGATGCCCGGCTGGTTTGGCAGGATGCCACCCAAGTACCCGCTGTACAACACCGTGACAATCAGCGCTAGGATGATGGACTTCAGGCTGCGCCGGAAAATGCCACTCCAAAAAACAAAACTCAGCATGCCGTAAACCACACCACTGGCACCAATATGGAAAACTTTGCGGGCAAAAAGCCAAACCGCAAAACCTGTGAGCAGGTAAATCATGAGTACACTGCGTACAGCCACCCGGCGATAGAAGTACATGATGATGAAGGAAAGCACAAAAACCGGGGCAGAATTGGAAATGAGGTGTTTGAAATCATCATGAATCAGCGGGGCAAAAAGAACACCACGCAGTCCAAAAAACTCCCTCGGAAAAACACCATAAGCACCAAAGTCAAAATTGGCGAAAGCCTCCACCAAAAATACACCCCACATGATCACCATGAACTGAAAAGGCAGGCGAAGGCTCTGTAGAATCCGTTTTTTTTGTTCTTGCATGGCAGGTATTAGGTTTTGGCGTAGCCGCAACGGTGGTCGTTGAGTTTTGCTATTTGTTAAAAAGGTGGGAAGCCCTCAAAAAGTTGATTGAAACAGAAGGTAAAAGTAAGAACAACTAGACTTTCTCAACCCCATTAGCCGCCCGACTTTTTCCAAAAATCCTATCTTGCCCCAGAAATTGAATGGATTGAAGGAATTGAGGGATGAAAGATCAAAACAAACTATGAAATAATTCAACAATGAAACAAACAGCATTTCTATTCCTGTTCTTATTCGGATTGGCAGCTTGCAACCAAGACAAGCCTGCGCCCCCTCCCCAGCAAACTACCCCGCCGCCGCCGGCAGCCGCAGCCACCCTGCCCAGCGTCCAGTTGGATTTGCTGAAAAACATCTTTGAACAAGGCACTCAGGTGGACTATATTTTCTATAACTACCCCTTCACCATGAGCCTCACGGACAAGCCGAGCATCCAGTTCGCCGTACGGCACATCGCCGAACAGCCCGCACCACTAAAGCCGGAATGCAAGCCAATGGGCCGGGTCTCCTACCAGATTAGGGGCGACATCGTGCTAGATGGCGATTTCTACTTCAGCACCGGTTGCACCTATTTTGTTTTTGAGAAAAACAGGGTGAAAACCTACGCCAACTACATGACTGACGAGGGCGTCAAGTATTTCAATGAACAAATAAAAAATGCCATGCAGATGCAGCAGCAGGTGCAGCAGAATGCTAACGGGCAGCAATGATTTTTGAGGATTTGAGGATGCGAGGATTTGAAAGGACCCGTGTTCTCCTCAAATCCTCGCATCCTCGCATCCTCAAATCCTCACTCCATGCGTCTTGCTGTAATTGATTGTGGCACCAATACCTTCCACCTGCTTGTCGTTGATGGGCAGCCAGATGGTACGTTTAAGCAGGTGTATCGGCTTCGTGAATACGTGAGGTTGGGGCAGGAGGGCTTGGATCATATCTGTGCTGCACCGTTCCAAAGAGGCGTGGATTGCATTGCCTTTTTCAAAAAAATCATGCGGGAGCTTGACGTGGTTCGCCATCGGGCATTTGGCACGGAGGCGCTGCGCCGAGCCGATAACGGCCTTGATTTTGTGGAAGCCGTGCGCTGCGCCTCCGGCGTGGAAATTCAGCTCATCTCCGGTGACGAAGAAGCCAGGCTGATCCACCTCGGTGTGAGGCAGGCTATTCCAGTTTTTGAGGGCAAGACCTTGATAATGGACATTGGTGGCGGCAGCGTGGAGTTCATCGTTGCCAGTGAGGAGGAGGTCTTTTGGGCACAAAGTTTCCCGATTGGGGTGCAGGTGCTGTTCTCCCGTTTTCACAAGAACGACCCAATGGCCGCCGATGAAATGGTGGCCATCCAGCAGTACCTCGACGAGATGCTCGAACCGCTGCACACCGCATTGCGCCAGCACAAAACGCCACAGCTGACTGGCGCATCGGGTTCCTTCGAGGTGGTGGAGGACATGCTCATTCGCCAAAAGCAGCATCCGCTGTACTCCGTTTTTACGAAGGAAGATTTTTACCAAATCCACGAAAAAATCATCGAAGCCGACTATCAAACCCGAATGGAGTTGCCCGGCTTGCCACCTGAGCGGGTGGAGCTAATCGTCGTTGCGTTTGTGCTGATGGATTATATCGTGCGGAAGGCTGGGGTTGAAAAAATCGTGACCTCGGCTTATGCGATGAAGGAGGGGATGTTGTTGGAGATGGGGACATAGCACATACCATTTACTCAATAAGTAGCGGCAAATAAACCAATTTACCGAAGACGCTGCTGGAAATGGGAAGGAGTTCGGATGGGGGTTTCGTGATTAACTTTCCCTACCTTGCGCCTCAATTTTACAATCAAATCAATGGCTTTTCAAGAAAAAAATACCCTGATTTTTGGCCGCCACCCCATCGTGGACGCATTGAAATCGGGTGCCCGTTTGGACAAGATTTTCCTGCAACAAGGCGTGCGTGGCGAGTTTGAAAAAGAAATTCGCATCCTCTGCCGGGAGTATGATGTGCCGCTGCAATACGTGCCCAACGAGCGCATGAA
>JAHEAS010000217.1:0-1540 GCA_024642645.1 Saprospirales bacterium
GCAAGGACAAATTTATGATGAGATATTTTGGGCGTTGCACAAGACACTCAATAATAGAGGAATTGAATTAAATGCCAAGTTTGAATTTGCAGAGGATGGAAATGTCATAAACATAAAGATTCCAAGAGTAAACTATTTGTCTTTAATTCAGAGAGATACTTCTGAACGTACCGAGTTTAATTTAAAGTATTTCAATAAACCACGCATTAATAGCTATTGGTTCAAATCCTATGAAAAATCTGAATTACTTAGGAAAATGTCTAATGGGGAGGAATTAGGAAGAAGAGAAATTGAAAAATTAATTGAAGAAGCTCCTCCCGATGCCCGGTATTTTACTGAATGTGATGCTGGATTTGGAAATAGTCGTTGGAACTGGCTACACCACGAAGAACGAAAATTTAAGCCAACTAATCAATCAGAACCTGGTGATATTCCATTTATAACTGTATCTCAAAGTAGTGCTGAATACATTGGTAATAATCTTTTAAAGTTCTACAATTTATTAAACCCTAATCTCAGTAAACCAAAAGAGGCTGAATTGCTTGATTACTTAAAAGTTCTCATTCCTGACATCGAAGATTTAAAAATTGGAGGTGAGGTATCTACCATTTATATTGGTCAAATAGGTAAATCTGAAAGAACCCCAATTAATCTCTTTGGTGATGGAGTAGTAAGATTAACTCGTATACTATTTCAAATTTTAGCAACAAAATCCCCAAGACTGATGATAGATGAAATTGATACAGGTATTCATTATAGCAAGATGAAGAACTTTCTAAAGTGTCTCATAAAACTATCAGAGAAGAGAAATATCCAACTCTTCATGACAACCCACAGCCTCGAATGCCAGCAAGCCTTCGCAGAGGTTTTTGAAGACCCGGAAATGGCACATCTGAAAAACGAGTTCCGCAATATAACGCTGGTGGAAGCGCAAGACCATTCGGTGAAACCTTTTATCTATAACCACGAGCAACTGTCCCAAAACCTCGAACTCGGCATTGAGATGAGGGGGCGTAAATTAGCATGAAAACACTGCATTTCTGGGTAGAAGGCATTGCTGACCAAAAATTGTTGTCTGATTTATTGAGGGCTTGGTTTGGCATTCAATTTCATGGCAACTTGAAAGCGAATCAAACTTGGGAAGGGAAAAATGAGACCAACAATTTTAAAATTTATATAGCCTCATTAGGTGGGATAAATGGTATCAAGCCGGAAATAAAGAAGAACGATTTTGACCAAAACACAATCCAAGGGATTCAGAACATTGTGATACTGGATGCTGATGACAATTTCCAAGAAAGGAAAACAGAAATAGAAGGTTATCAACAAGGAATGGCCTTTGACTTTTTCTTGCTACCCGATAACCAAAACCTGGGCGACTTGGAAACCTTGCTTGAAGCAATCATCAACCCTGCCAATCAGTCTATTTTTAATTGCTGGAACAATTACGAAGCTTGCCTTCAAACACAAAACAACCAGTATTCAACGTCAGGAAAATTCACGACTCCAGCACGAAAGACAAAAATTTACGCCTATCTGG
>JAHEAS010000217.1:1550-6338 GCA_024642645.1 Saprospirales bacterium
AGAGCCAAATCGAGACTATAATTTGGCCGAATATTGGGATTTGAATAGCGCAGCGTTGTTACCCTTGAAGCAGTTTTTGACTTCATATTTCAGCGAAGCTGAATAAAAAAAGCCCCGACAACTTGCTGGGGCTTTTTTGTTATTTCTTCAACCCAATCTCCCTCAACCTTTCATTCAAATACTCCCCAGCCGTAATCGGCTCGTAGGCCAGCGGCTGCTCGGCAGTCACGGTGGACGGCAAGCAGCTCAAGTCCATGTCGCTGCGGGGGTGCAGGAAGAACGGGATGCTTAGGCGTGGGTTGTGCCACTCCGCACGGGGCGGATTCACGACCCGGTGGGTGGTGGATTTCAGGTAGTTGTTCGTCAGGCGCTGGAGCATATCACCGACGTTGATGACGATTTCGTCCTGCTCCGGCACCACTTCCAGCCATTCGTTGTCCTTCGTCAAAACTTGCAGTCCACCCGCCGATGCGCCCACCAGCAGGGTGATGAGGTTGATGTCCTCGTGCTGCTCGGCACGGATGGCCGAGGCTGGCTCCTGCGTGATGGGCGGGTAAAATATCGCCCGCAGGATGCTGTTGCCGAGGTGGATATGCTTTACAAAATAATCTTCTCCGATACCGAGGTGGATGCCGATGGCACGGAGCAGTTGTCCGCCCGATTTTTCAAAGCTTTGGTAAAGCTCTTTGCCGAGGCGCAGGAACTCCGGTTTTTCGGCCACCTCCACGTTGGGCGGGTAGTGGTCTGACGGAACTGCTTCGCCGCCTGTTTCCTGGCCAATCTGGAAAAACTCCTTTAAGTCCGCCACCGTTGACTGCTTGGCGTGCTCTTTTCCGAAGGAAGTATAGCCCCGCTGGCCAGCTAGGCCGGGAATTTCGTATTGGCGTTTCACGGCTTCTGGGAGTGCAAAAAACGCCCGGCTGCTGCGGTAAAAATCATCAATCAATTGCTTGGGGATGCCGTGGTTGATGACGCCGACGAAGCCGATTTCATGGAATGCCTTGCCGAGTTCGGCTACGAATTCGGTGCGCTGTTCGGGCGTTCCGGCGGTGAATTTTGACAGGTCAACGAGTGGAATTGCTCTTTTAGACATGGTTGTATTTGCTTGCGCAACGGATGTTGCGGTTTTTTTTGATAAAAAATTGGGATGAAAGGGTTGGCAAAAATAGCTTTTTACCCCAAAAGCAAGTTAAGTTTTAATCCAGCCAAGTCGCAAAATAAGCCGCTGACTGCCAACCCCACGGGGGTGAACTGCCATCCCGAACTATCGGGACAGGACCTGTCAAACTGCCGAACTATCCCTACCTTTGCCACATGGAGCAACAACCACAATCCCTGCCCGTCAACTCGCTGGTTTTCCACACGGCCTTCAAGTTCATCCAGCAATGGCACGAGCGCAACAACTAAGCTTTACAATTGAGAAAAATCACCGCCGCCCTACAGGGCGCTAGCATTGCCGTCGAAAAATAACGCCCCGACAGAAAAGGAAGGAAGTCGTTCAAAATCAGGGTGAAAAAATTTAGTCCTTCCTTTTCATTCCCATCAAAAGCAAAGGCACCAGAAACAAGTCTGCCAACAAACCGACCAATAGCAGGAAACCGACCAAAATGCCTATTGCCTTGCTATCCCTGAAGCTGGAAAAAACCAACATCAAGAAACTAAAGAACAATATCCCGAAAGTAATCAATATAGGCTTTCCTGTTTCCCGCAGGGTATGATGAATGGCTTCCTGCTGCGGCATTTTATGTAGGCGGGCTAACATGTACTTGCTCAAAAAGTGGGTCGTGTCGTCCACCGCAATGACCAAGCCGATGATGAAAATAACGGAAGTGCCGTACCGTAGCTCAATACCGGTCAGTCCCATGAGGGCACCTGCCATGAACAAGGGATAGATATTAGTTGCCAAGGTGATGAACACCATTTGCCATTGTTTTAAAAACAGGGCAATGAGCAAACCAATGGCAAGTGCATCGAGCAGCAGTCCGTTGAAGAGGTTCCGAATGCTGTATTCCTGAATTTTGTCTATCATCAGGGAAGCTCCGGTGATTTTAAATTTCACAACGGAACTGTCCATGTTTTGCTCCATCCACTTTTCAATCCCCCGGTTCATGGCGGCTACCTCTTGTCTCCCCAAGTCCGTCATGCGCCCCGACAGTTTGCCCCAGGTTTTTTCTTCGTTTATGATTAACCGAAACTGAGAGCGGGCATATTTTTCCACTTGTTTGGACTGCTTGGAAATCATCTCATCACTATCCGGTAATCGGTAGGCGGATGGATTGCCCCCGTGCCAGCTTTTATTGAGGCTCTTGTAATAGGTCACCGGTGAATAAATGCCCCTGACGATAGCCATTGAGTCGAGGTGGTTGTGCAGTTTTTCTATTTGCCGCAACACGCCCAGGTCGCTCAACAGATGGCGGTCGCCTGTGGGTTGAATGGCAATCTCGAAAGTGCGCACCCCTGCGAGGTTTTTGGCAAAAAAATCAGCGGACTTGCGCATTTCATGGCTTTTAGGGAGCGCATTCACCAGCATGTTGTTGGAATTAATGTGCCAGATGCCGAGCAGGCTAATAGCCAGCAGCGCCCAGGAAAGCCTTGCAACCAATTTGCGCCGGGTCGAAGCGACCAAGAACAGCCAATCGGCAAAACCCTCCCACCAGTCGTTCACTTGGGAACGGGTGGCGACGGCTCCTTTTTTTAGTTTAATCAGTATTGCCGGCACGAGAGTGTGCGTGATGAGGTAGGTCAACATCACGCCGAATGCCACATCGAGTCCGAACTGCCGGATGGCAGGGATCGGTGAAATGGCGAAGGTCAGAAACCCGATAGCTGTTGCAAAAGCCGTCATAAAAGTGGCAAGCCCCACCTCGTTCAGCGCTGCCGCCATGGCTTTCCCAGCGTTGGGTTCCGTCGTTAATTTATCCTCGTAATTGGAAAAAAGGTGAATGACATCCGACAGGCTCGAAATCAGGATAATGGTTGGAAACAGGTTGGACATGGCATCCAAGGGTCGGTGAATAAGCACGAAATAACCCAGAAAATTGACCATTGAAATCAGAAATACCAGCATTGGCAGCGCCACGCCCGGAACGGAACGGTACATCAATCCCAAAAAAACGGCAATCATCGCCAGGCCCAGCAGGATTCCTTTTTTCAGTTCCTGGTTCGAAAGCCTGTTGTAGCAGACTTCGTAGTATTTCCTGCCGAGGAGGTGCGATTCTTCAAAAGCTGCCGTTTGCAGTAATTTTTCCAGTCCTGTGATGAGTTGTCCGGCTTGCCTGGCGCTTAAGTTTTGCTCAATTTGAAGATTGACCACCAGCGTCGTCAAGTCTTTCGACACCAGCCTGCCTGCCAATCTTGGTTCCTGGAGGATGAAAAGGCTGTCTGAGGAAAAAAAGTCCGGTTGGTCGAAATGCAGAAATGGCTTGCTGATGAAACCGAAAGGTGTCCGCACCGGCTCATCGAGCATGGTGAGCGAGTGGGCTTGCTTCACCAAGGGCAAAGTGTCGCAGGCAAGGGTGAATTGGTGGACTTTGGCTAAAAACACCGAATCGAATATGCCTTCTTTTCTGCGCAAAGCCACTGCCAACAGGTCGTCTTCGTCACCCAATTCGGCAGTCATTTGCCTGTAAAACTGGAGTTCTTCATCCCCTTCCGGGAAGTAATGCGAAAAATCCTGATTGATTTGCAGCCGGGGCAGCAACCAAACGGAGCCTGCGGTCATCAAAACGATGCCCGCCAGCAGGAGCCAATGAAAGCGGATGATGAAGTTTCCGAACATGGTGGCAGTTCTATTTTTTCACCGTGTAAGCGGCGACTTTCGAATAAACGAAAGAGCGGTCGCTTGCTAGCAATTCCCTACTCAAAGGTTCATTTTTTTGGATGCTCGTTGATAACGCATCCGGCGCCTCACGCCAGAGCATCAGGTTTCTAAAACAGATTCTCGCACCGGGCTTCCCCGTGCGAAGAACCTCCCGAAACAGGCGCTCCGCATCGTCGGTGCTCATCACTTCACAAATATTGGAAAGGCTGAAGCAATCAATGAAGTTGAGCGGCAGGGAAGCGAGCCATTCTTTGGCATCCGCCGTAATGAGCCGGATGCGGTCGAGGCGCTGCCGGATGGTTTCAAAATGCTGCGGAAGCAGGTAATCCGGCACTTCGTCGAGCCGTCGGTATTTTCCCAGAAAATACATGGAGACAAAATAGTTTCCCGCAATGGGCAGGTCTCGAAGGGCTTTGCGCAAGCGATTGTAAAAACTTTCGGCAAAGGAATCAGAGCCGTCGTCGAAATGGAAATAATCAGCGTTCAGACCCCGGCTGGCAAGGATGCGTTTGTTGAAAAGCAAGCTGAAAATGAACCTCATGCGCCGGGTGTCCCACACTTCATCGTAGAAACGGCGCTGTTCTTCCGCCGTTTTATCCTCGAACAATTGCCGAACCCGCCACCTGCCCTGCACCAGTGCGACCAATTTGCCAGCCAGTCTGACAAAGTTTTCGAAGCGCCCATTCGACAAAAATCCCTTTTCAACAATTCCCTTTTTGGCATCCCAAAAAACCTGCGCATCCCCGCTCAAATCAGGACGAAGCCGCTCGTATTCTTCCCACCTGCCGGTCGAAGGCAAAAGCCCCAGAAATGCGAGGAATGCCGAGTGGTCGAGCCGGCGGATGGCTGCCATTTTCAGTTCCATTTGCCAATTTTGGCTGCCGTTGATGTCCACCCCATAGAGCACCGAAGGGTCCTGGAGCAAAAATCCAAGCATGTTGCAACCGCCCGATGTGTTGGCAGCGACA
>JAHEAS010000218.1 GCA_024642645.1 Saprospirales bacterium
AGTCCCACATCGAAGCCCCGCCGCCAAGTGGGTTGAAAAAAGAGCGGACGTGCTGCCGAGCCTAGGTTGCCGAGGCTGGCGTAGTCGTAATCCTGCCGACGGATGGGGTCGTACTGGTGCACCGAACTGAGCAGACTGTCGCTGAATGGAAAGACAAGGTTTGGTTCGTCGGCGTAAAAGAAAAAAATGTCCGAAGTATCGAGCGCCAAGCGTTGCACGCCACTACCGCCGCCACCGCCACCGCCGAACTTGCCAGCAACACCACCCAATCCGCCACCGCCGCCACCGAATTGCGCAGCAGCATGTTCAACGAACAATACGCTGAAAATCATGAGTATATAAAACGACAGTCGATTCATTTAGGCTAAAAATGTGTATGTAAAAACAGGCTGATACGGTCTCGATGGATGAATTTTGCCAAAGTTTAACAGCTCAAAGCCGCAATCTCCTCAACCCTTCGACAGTGTTTCAGAAATATCCGTCCTCCTCGCCTGCAAAGCCGGAATCAGCGCCGCCACAAAACCCACGGCAAGCGCCCCGACAAACAACCAGCCTTCCTCCGGCAAAAACTTCCAGCCAGAGAACGAGTAGCGGTAAGTACTTTTCATAAAACCCGCCAAAATACCCAGGCTGAAATGGCTCAAAACGATGCCCAGCACGTAGCCCAGCACCGCCAGCAACAGCCCTTCCAAGATGATGAGTTGGAACAGCGTACCCGGCGAACCGCCCATCACCCGCATCAGCGCCAGCTCGTAGCGGCGGTCACGCAGCGAGGAAAAAAGCGAGATAAAAATGCTGAGACCCGACACAATCACAATCACCCAAGCCAGCATTTTCAGCGTGTCTGCACCGAGGCCGAGGTTGGTTTGCAACCGGGCGATTTCGTTCGGCGGACTGGCGGCCATCAGCTCGGTATTTTCGTTGATGTTGCGGGCCATGTTCAGCGCTTGGATGTTCGTTCGGGAGCGAAAGCGAATCAGGATTGCCGTGATGTCTTTGTCCGTTTTTTCCATCAAATCCAACCGCTGCTGCTGTGCTAATTGACTGATTGTCAATGAGTCGTAAGTCGTCGGTGCTACTTTCGTATGCTCGTGTTCAGCATGACTGTGCGCTTCCACAGAGGCAGCATCCAGACTGCCAACCGTCTCCTCCCCGTCCACCGTCTGCCGTCCACCGTCCACCGTCTCCTCCCCGTCCACCGATTGATGTTCGTGCGAAGCCCAAATACTCTCGCTCGGCGTCAGCACCAGTTGGTCAATCACCGAGCCGCTCGGTTTCAAAATACCCACCACGGTGAAATCATGCTCGTGCTCCTCGATACCATCCACCAGTCCGTGTGAGCTTTTGAATCTGTCGCCAATGTGCAAGTGCTGGGCATCAGCCACCGCAGCACCAACCGTGACCTCCATCGGGTTCGCCCAGAGTTTTCCTTCGGCAATGGTGGCATCGTAGAATTGCAGGATGTCATAGGTCGTACCGACGATGCGATAGCCCCGGTAGCTGTCACCGAGCGAGAGCGGTACAGCCTGCTTGATGAGCGGGTGTTTTGGGTTCAAAAAGGCCCGTGATTTTTCGATGGGAATATTGCCCGTGGGGTTGTCCACATGGTACATGGCGCAGAGAATCATCTGCAGCGGGCTGCCCTTCGCCCCCAGCACGAGGTCCACGCCAGCGAGGTTTTTATCGAAATTCTCCTCGACCTGGTGGTTCAAGTTGACCAACAATGACACCAAACCCACCCCCAGTGCAAACAGGATGAGGGAAAGCGCCATGTTCAGCGGCTTATTGACCAGGTTTTTCCAACTTAATTTAAGCATTGCTGTATTGTTATATTGTCAGATTGTCAAATTGTTGGATTGCTGTGGTGTCATCACGAATAACAATACAGCAATAAACAATCAAGCAATCACAACAATATTTTTTTCGCAAACCGCTCCTTCAACCGCCCATCGTGTGTCACCACCAGCAGCGTAGCGTTCACCTCCGAAGCCGTTTCTTCCAGCAAGCGGATGACTTCATCGGTGTTTTTATCGTCGAGGGCGGAGGTTGGTTCATCGGCGAGGATGATTTCGGGCTTGTTCACCAGTGCACGGGCGATGGCAGCACGTTGGCGCTCACCTTGGCTGAGGGCATCCGTTTTTGCATTGATTTTGTGACCGATGCCGAGCCTGTCCAGCAATTTGGCAATGTGATTTTTATCCACCGGAAGCCCGGCGAGTTGTTGCGCCAGCTCCAAATTTTCGCCCACCCGCAGCGACCGGACAAAGTGCGGTGTCTGAAAAATGATGCCTATTTTTTTACCCCGAAATTTATCCAACTGACTGGTTTTCAACGCATTGATAGCCGTTTCGCCCACCACCACCGAGCCTTGTTGGGGGGTCAGCAAGCCGCCGAGCAGGTGAAGCAGCGTCGTTTTCCCACAGCCCGATTGGCCGAGCAGCAGCCAGTGCTCACCCGTTTCGCAGCGGATGTCGGGGAAGGCCAGAGCGCTGCCACCGTTGTAGGAATATTGAAGGTTTGTGGTTTGAAGCACTCTCTTTTGGTTGATAAGGGTTGATGAGGGTTGATGAGGTTGATGGGCCAGAATATCAACCCTATCAACTCTTATCAACCCTTATCAACCCCATTTTCATTTTTCCGCCATCACGATATACTGGTAGTCCAGCGCACAGTCATCGGACTCGATGATGGTAAAACCGGCGTCATCCAACTCATTTTCCACTTCGTAAAGTTCGAGGCGCACCTCGGGCTTGGGATATTTGATGGGCATTCGTTTTTTCTTGAAGTCCACCACGATGATTTTGCCGCCTTTCGGCAGCACGTTCAGCAGGTTTTTCAAATATTCCACCCGGTTTTGGATGTAGATGTAGGTATTCACTACCAGCACAATGTCGGCCTCATCGGGCTTGAGCTTGGGGTCGTTGGGCATGCCAAGGCGGGTCTCAAAGCGGCCCTGGTATTCTGGTTTCAACTCCACCAGCTTGATACTATCCATAAATTGGATAAAGCGTGGGTCGAGTTCCACAGCGATGACGTGCTTGGCTTGCTGCGCTAGCCTGCGGGAAAAGAAGCCCGAACCAGCCCCAATATCAGCTACGGTCTTGTTCGTCAAATCACCCATTTTGCCAATGACCACCTCTGGTTTTTGCCACACGTCACGCCCTGGCGGGTCGTACTGCCGGAGCAGGTTTTGAAGGCTGGCACTGTCAGTTGGCAGGCCATTTTGTAAGGCCGTCGTGTCGGCTGGCTTCGGGGCTTTGGTGTTGCCTTCGGCAATGGGGTCATCGGAGCCGCAAGCCACTAGCAGTAGCGCCAAAACAAGGCTAAGAATTGTGAGGTTGTGTTGGATTTTCATTTTAAAATGGAGGCAGAGCCCCCTAACTTTTTACATTGTCCTTTTTACTTCCCAATAACCTTCCCTGCTGCCACACCAAACCCGATGCGGACACCGTTCCGTTCCCCCCATCCCCGCATCACCACGGTGTCTCCGTCGTTGATAAATTTGCGCTCGGAGCCGTCCGAGAGTTTCAGCGGCTTCGTACCACGCCAAGTCAGTTCCAGCATCGAGCCGTAGCTGTCTGGCGATTTACCGCTGATGGTGCCACTGGCGCAGAGGTCGCCGATATTCAGGTTGCAGCCGTTGACGGTGTGGTGCGCCAGTTGCTGCACCATGTTCCAGTACATGTACTTGAAATTGGAGCGGCAAACCACGGCATTGGCGCCGTTTTCCGCTTGTATTTCCACCTCCAAATGAAGGTCGTAATTCTTCTCCCCCTGTGATTGCAGATAGGGTAAAACCGCTGGCTCCTGCACTGGCCCGGCCACCCGGAACGGTTCTAGCGCATCCAACATGACCACCCACGGACTGGCCGTGGAGGCGAAGTTTTTTGCCAAAAACGGCCCCAGCGGCACGTACTCCCAGCTCTGGATGTCCCGTGCCGACCAGTCATTGAACAGCATCAAGCCAAAAATGTGCTCCTCCGCATCGGCGATACTCACTGGGCTGCCCATCGCATTGGGCTTGCCCACCACAAAGGCCATTTCCAGCTCGAAATCCATCAGCTTCGTTGGGCCAAAAACCGGCTGGTCGGTGCCTTGCGGCAACGTCTGCCCACTGGGCCGATGCACTGGCGTACCCGACACCACAATGCTCGATGCCCGACCGTGGTAGCCCACGGGCAGGTGCTTCCAGTTGGGCAGTAGCGGGTTGTCCGGACGGAACATGGAGCCGACGTTTGTGGCGTGTTCAATGCTGGAGTAGAAGTCGGTGTAGTCGCCGATTTGGATGGGTAGCAGCATTTCCACTTTGTCCATCGGGTGCAGGAAGTGCCAAGCGAGGTCTTTCGCCTCGTCGTTCTTGGCATCCAGCAGGTCGGCGAGGCGGTCACGCAGTTGACGGACTTTGGGCTTGCCGAGCGCCATGAGGTCGTTGAGATAGCGGTTGCTGTAAATCTCGTTGTCCAACTCAACATCGTCGAGCAGGTCCATGTAGTTTAACACGGCTAGGTCCACCACGTTGTCGCCGATGGCAGTGCAAAGCCGAGGCGTCGGGTTGCTCTCGGTGCGGAACACGCCGAACGGCAGGTTCTGAATCGGGAAGTCACTGTCGGCGGGCACTTCCACCCACGATTTTCGGGTCGGGTCGTTTGCTTTAATCATCTCTTATTGTTGGGATTGCTGAATTGTTATATTGTTGGTTTGACTTGCTCGAAAAACAATTCAACAATATAGCAATCCAGCAATCACTCATTTTTCTAATACAATTTTCTTCGTCAAAACGCCGCTGCCGCTTCTCAGGCGCAGCAGGTACACGCCGCTAGGCAGTTCCGTCAGGTCAAACTTGACGGTGGTGCTGCCCACCTGCACCTGCTGGTTTTCCAACAAAATGCCATTTATCGAAAACAACATGGCGTCCATGTTTTCAAGGATTGGTTTTGAAAACTGGACATTCACCACGCCAGATGTTGGGTTTGGCAAAACACTGATGTTCAATCCCTTCAACTCCTTCACCGCATTTACAGGCCAAGTGGTAAAGCTGAACGGAGCGGGCGTCGTGCCGCCGCAGTTGTTGAATGCTGTCACCCGCCAGTAGTAAATCGTGTTGACGTTTAGCGGCGAAGATAGCGTGTAAGCCGTTTGGGGGATAGTCGTATCCTTCACGATGTTGGCGAAATTATTATCGGTGGCCAGTTCGAAATGGTAGCTTGTTGCGCCAGCAACCGCATCCCAATCGAAAACCGTCAGTACATTTATCCCAATGGCAGCATTGGCAGGATAAACGAAAACGGGCGCTGCGGCTGGGGCGGTGACGTTGAGCGTTACGGTTTCGGTCACGGCATTCACGCCGTCGTTTCCGGTGATGGTGATGGGGTAGCTACCTGGTGCGGTGTTAGTTGTCGTAAATTGAATGGTCACGATGCCGCTGCCCATTACAGGGCCTGTGGGCAAATCTGTAACAACCCCAACTGGCAGACCAGAAGCTGCGAGTAACAGGCCGCTTGGCTCAAAGCACTTCCCTATCGTGAGTTCAGTGATGGCATTTCCATTCGAGCACATCGAAACTGTTGGCGTCGCATCGAAGGTTAGGTCATCCAAAGTGGTGAAAGAAAACTCCGCCGACGGTGCGGAAGTGCCGCACTGGGACGTGGCCGTCACCGTCCAGTAGTAGGTAGTACATGGCGCCAGGTTGCCAACCGAATGGGTAGGTTGCTGGATATTTACATCCTCGAAAACATTGGTCATATTTGGTCCGAATGCTAGTTTGAAATTGTACGAACTGCCTGTCGCCGACCATGTAAAATTAGGGTTCAGCGCCACGTTGATGGCGTTTTGGGTAGGAAAGACAGCTGTTGGGGCTGCCGGAGCGCCCTGCACATTCCACTGAATCGTGGCACTACCACTGTTGGCAAGACCATCCGTGGCCACCACTTCAAAATTGAAACTTCCCGCATTGGCCGCCCCACTCACCGTCACGTCCACTGTCGCTCCTGGCATAGCAGGGTTTGGGGTAAATGTGGCAGTAGCACCTACTGGCAGGTTCTCGGCAGCCAGCATCACACCCGTGGTATCATCGAAGGCAGTGCCGAGCGTCAAGTTGAAGAATATCGAATCACTCACGCAACTTGTGAAGGCGTTTGCCGAAGGCGAAACTGACAAGTCGTTCGGAATGGTGCTGCACAAATCCAGGCCCCAGGCGATGATGCTGCCACCGTCTTGGTTGACATCGTCATGCACTGTGAGTACCCAGTTTCCAGCGATGGGCTCACCGTTGAAGATGCTCAGGGCGTCTTGCGGCTGGAAAGTGCCAGAGATAGCTGGTGGTG
>JAHEAS010000219.1 GCA_024642645.1 Saprospirales bacterium
GTCTGTGTATTTAAATGAGCATTGGTGGTAAGCTTGGGGTCAGTCCAGCCACCGGAAGTTACAATATCGAACGTACCCTCCCCAAGTCCCATGACGTGGTTGGTGCCAATCAGTTGAAAAAGATACCCTTGATTCCCCGACCCGGTTCGCTTGCTCAAAACAGTGTGCGATTGCAAATCCTCGATGGCATCGGGCCTGGCCCAGGCACTAATGGTAAAGCTGGTATTGCCGAGCCGAAGCGCTGACTCGTCTGGCACGAGAATGAAGTCATTTACCCCATCAAAAAGATAGGCACTGTTGGGGGTTCCATGCCGGTCGGCAGTAAGTATTGGCCCAGAAACAGCCCCATTATGCCCGTTGCCGGATTCGTCGTTGGCATTTCCATTGAAAGGGAACCAACAGACCAGGCCGTCGGCAACTGGCTGTGAAAACAGCGGTAGGGCAAGGAAAAGCGAAAGTAGCAGGACAATAGTTTTCATAAAATTGGATTTTTTTTGATTGGATAAAGCTACCGCTTTCCAAGTCTGTTTTTCAAATCCGCCACTGTTTTTTCGAGCAAATGATTCACGTCGGGGGAAACCTTCCAGAACAAAATCAAGCTGCCAAAAATCAACGTGAACAACCCAGACCGAATGATGGCATCCAAGATGGCAAGGTGGGTTTGTGGAAAAAAATAGACCGGCAGCCAACCAATCCCCGCCGCAGCGATTACCAAGAGCGTTCCCTTTGTGAACGGCTGCATCCTCAGTTTCCAAATCAGTACGAGGTACTTCGCAAAATTGTACAGCGTGAGGGTAATGATGGTGGCAATCGCTACCCCAATCAGCCCATAGTTTTTGATAAAAAACAGGTTGGAACTGACATGCACCACGGCCATGAACAAGATGAGGTAAAAGTTGAAGCGGTAGTGTTTGGAGAAACTGAGAATTTCGGTATTGACGCCCGTCATCATGTCAATGATACGGGCAAGGCCGAGCAGCAGCACCACATATTTGCCCACAGCAAACGACTCGCCATTGGGCATGATTTGGAAAATCTGGTCAATGCTCACCCAGATGGACAGGAAAACCCACAGTCCAACGATGAGCTGGTTGAGCGAAGTTTTGTGGTAAATCTCTTCGACTTCCGCCAGTTTTTGCTCCTTGAATTTGTCGGCGAGCAGGGGCGACACGATGCGGGAAATAGCCTTGCGTGGCACGTCCACCACGTTGGAAATGGAATAGGCGATAGTGTAAATGCCCGTATTGGTGAGCGTGGAAATGGTGCCGAGCATGAAGAAATTGATGAACTCCGAGGAGAAGCGGCTTCCCAAACTGCCCAAAAAACCGAACAGGCTGAACTGCGCCATTTCCTTCACCATGCTTCGTTTCAGCAGTCGAAAATCAGGGCGGAGATACAGTTGGCCGAGGTGCCGAACGTACCAGATTTGCCCCAAAAGAATGGCCACGTAAATGCAAAGCGAGCCATACAAAATGGTCTCGAACGGTATCCATTTCAGGTAAAAAGCGAGGACGAGCAGCGGCACGCCTATCTTGGGAAAAAGCTCCGTGAAAATGGTCGGCACGACGATGCGCTGGTAATTGGAGGCAAAGAGCAGAAAGAGATTGCCGTAGGCAATCAGGATGGTAAACGGCAGAATCAGGTGGACGAATTGGAGGTAGAGCGACGGTTCGGCTTTTTGACCGAAAAAGCCGAAAATCTGCGTTTTGAAGACCATCGTCAGCACCGTGAGCAGCAGGCAGCCCACCGTTAGGATGCCCAACACCAGAAAGAGGAAGCCATTGTTTTTCTTCGCCTCATCCCTGAAATGAGGGAAAAACCGCACAATCAAATCGGCACTGCCGAGGAAAACGAACAACGAGAGCATGGCCGCCGTTTCCCGCACGTAGGAGATAATACCAATCTGGTCCTCCGCCAAAAAAGCCGGGTAAATGAACAGGACGTTCACCATGCCAAAAACAACGCCCACGTAGGTGACGATGCTTTGTTTGATGCCTTGCCGTTTGATGACGCCCATGCTGAGATTTTTATCTTATTTGGTAATTTGCAGGCTTTCTTTGTGGACAAAAATCAACAAACTTTCACTTGTAACCCAAAAAGATTCAAAAACTGAACTACCATGCGGATCTCCATGCTTTTTTCAATTGCTCCAATTCTGCTTTTTTGTCAAAATCCCCAGCAGGTTACAGGCAATTTTTCAAATTCCGTTTCCGAAGGAAAACCCCGCCTGGAAAACTTACCAATTGTTGAAACCAACCCGCCCACCATCACTGAAAACTGTGTCACCTCGTTCATGCGCCGCATAGGCAACCAAGGCATCAATGAGGAGCTGTTTTGCCTTATTCCCTTTCAAGGTGATTACTTTTTGCTGGGCGGCAGGGAGAACGACCATTCCATTTTATTGCTGCTCGACCGGGCGGGGAACATCATTGACCAAAGGGCTTTCAACTTCACGACAGGCGATGATTTTATCTCCACCCTGATGGTGGACAAAGAGGGGTACCTCGTAGGCATAGCCCGCGACAAACTCAATGCAGATGCGGAACATGTCTATTTTCGGTACGATTGGCAGGGCAACAGTTTTTTATGGACGAAACTGACATTACCCAATTCCTTTATCAGGATGGATGGCGTCTATGAAAACCCGATTAACGGAAACTTTGCGTTTCACGGCGGGGTATTCAGTACCATTGACAATTATCTTTTTGAAATGGACAGAAACACCGGGGCGCAGACTTGGTCTTACACCTCCGATTATGGCGGAAACGCCGATGTGCTGATTTCCAATTTTGTGACCAACTCTGGGGTCTATTTTGCTGGCGAAGGCCGCCTTGGGACTGGCCTCGACCTGCTCCGCCCTACCCTCTCCAAGTTTGACTTCAACGGCAATTTGCTTTGGTCAAAAATGCACCTGCGGTCACCAACCGAACCTTCCCGGCTCTACAACATGGACCTTTTGGTGGAAAATAACAGCATCATCAACATCGGCAGGGGCAGCCTCAACGACGAAGATTTGACCAATTCGGTGATGTTGTTTTACAAAACCAACTTGAACGGCGACCTGATTTGGGCCAAAAGCTACAGCATTCCAAATGCAAGCTACATAGCCGGCATCAACGTGGAGCCGATTCCCAGCGGCTACATTGCGCAGGGCACGTTTGTCGAAAATGGGAGCAACGATAGGATGTTCATCGCCCGGCTCGACAAGGACGGCAATGTGGTTTGGGCAAAAAAAATCAACACGGTGATAGACCTTTCTGGGCTGCCCAAACCCGTGGCATTGGTTTCCGACAGCTTTGTCGTGGTAGCTTCTCAAACCAAACAGTTTGACACCAACGGCAACAGCGATTTGCTTTTTGGTAAATTAAGGCTCGATGGACAGTCCGATTTGCCTGGTTGCAGCCTCTTCGGCGACCTCGTTTTGAACAGCGCCAACATCGGGAACCCTTACGATGAAATGGTATTGCCACAAGCCAACCCAACTGGATTTGCAACGATGAACCACACTGTTGGAATCCTCAATTCAAACTTGATGGTGAACGATATCCCCAACTGCGAATGCCAGAGTGTGCAGCAAGACTCCTGCAACCTCCAACTCACCTTCCTCACCGAAATCACCTGCCCTTTTGCATTTGATGGCACCATCACTGTCGTACCAAACGGTGGCTTACCGCCCTTTACCTACACCTGGCAAAACGACACCGTTTTGTCCAACCAACTGTCCGGCCTCGACGTGGGTACTTACGCGGTAACCGTGACGGATGAGAACGGATGCGTGGTCGTGGACTCCGTCCAACTTGGCGCAGCCACCCGCCCAGAAGTAAGCAGCGAGGTACAGGCTGCCAGTTGTTTTGGGATAAATGACGGGACATTGACCCTTATCACCGACGACCCAAGCCTGTTGTTCAGCTTCCAAGGCTCAACTCCCAGCTCACAGACTTTTTACGATAGCCTTTGGGGGGGTGGTGACCAGTATTTCATCATTGACACTTTCGGCTGCGAATGGGTACAGTTCTTCCTCATTGACGTCCCCGACAAAATTTCAATCCAATTGCCGAACAGCATCGAAGCACCAATGTGCGATTCCGTGCGACTTAACGCCAGTTCCAGCACCTCGCCGCTAACTTGGACTTGGAGTCCATCTGACGACCTTAGTTGCAGTGATTGCCCCGACCCCTTCGCCAACCCTTTTTCCACTACCACCTATTACTTGACCGTTCAGGACTCCAATGGCTGCAAAGCCAGGGACAGCATTTTAGTCAGGGTAAATTTCGAAGGTCAAGCATTTGTCCCAAACGCTTTCAGCCCGAACGATGACGGCATTAACGATGTGTTTTATGTGCTGGGCAAATGCATTTCTGAGGTTAAGTTGCTGCGAGTGTTCGACCGTTGGGGCGAGATGGTTTTTGAAAAAAGCAACACCCTCCCCAACGACCCGTTGTATGGATGGGATGGCAAATTCAAGGAAAAAGCGGCAAGCTCCGATGTTTATGTTTATTTCGCCGTCATAATGCTGCCCGATGGCCGCAAAATTGAATTGAAGGGCGATTTGACATTGCTTCGATAACTTTGCCCCTGGTTTCAAACAGCACGAATGAATAAGTCTTTAAAGAAAATACTCAACAAGTTCCGTTACCCCTTCACTTGCTCGCATGGCGATTTGGTTGCGGGAAAGACCATCCGCTTCCACGTGAACAACCCCGTGGAGATGTTCCGGCTGCAAAAACTGGGTGGGGAAAAAGACCAACTCGAAGCACTTTTGGCTTTGCTCCGCAACGACGACGTGCTGTACGACATCGGCTCGTCGGTGGGTGCCTGGAGCATCCCAGCAGCAGCGAAGACCAATAGTGGCAGGGTCATCAGCTTCGAGCCCGACCCCGAAAACCGCCAGCGCCTGCTCGCCAACTACGAGCTGAACGGACTGACCAATTTCCAAATCATGCCCATCGCCGTGGGTGATAAGCCCGGCGAACTTGAGTTGTTCACCGCTGGCTCTTACGCCGCATCGCCGAGCCTCAAGCCGGTGAATAAGATTTCCACCAGCATAAAAGTCAAGATAGAGACAGTGGACGACCTCATCGGCAGAAAGGAAATACCGCCACCGACCGTGGTGAAAATTGACATCGAAGGCGCCGAAATGATGGCCTTGCAGGGCATGTCCAGCCTGTTGCGAAGCGACAAAAAACCACGTGCACTGGTATTGGAACTGCACCCGTTGTACCTCCCCGCATTCGACACGAACCTGACGGACATCTTCAAATTTTTAATCGAACACAACTACCAAATCGCCGAACTAGCCAGCCGGGAAGACCAAGTTATTTGTACTTGGGTGAGTTGATAAATGGTTGTATTGCTATATTGTTTTACCCTTTAACGAAAACCATATAACAATGAAACAATACAACAATGAAACAATACAACAATGAAGCTATCCCTCATCATACGCTGTTTCAACGAAGAAAAACACATCGGGCGCTTGCTCGCTGGGGTGATGGAGCAGTCGGTGAAGGATATTGAAATCATCGTGGTGGACAGCGGCTCGACGGATGCCACGGTGAGCATCGCCTCCAATTTTCCGACCAAAATCGTCACGCTGCGGCCGCAGGATTTTTCCTTTGGCCATGCTCTGAACCTCGGTTGCGAAGCCGCCACGGGCGACATCCTGCTCTTCGCTAGCGCCCATGTTTACCCGGTTTACAGCGACTGGTTGGAGTTGATGTTGAAGCCGTTCGAAGATGAAAAAGTTGGCCTTGTGTACGGCAAGCAACGGGGCTGCGAACTCAACAAGTACAGTGAGCACCAGATTTTTGCGAAGTGGTTCCCAGAGGAAAGCACCATGAACCAGCTCCACCCCTTCTGCAACAACGCCAACTGTGCCATCCGCCAGAGCCTCTGGCTGGAGCAGCCCTACGACGAGTCGCTCACAGGCCTCGAAGACCTCGACTGGGCGAAAAAAATGCAGGCCAATGGTCACCACATCGCCTACCAAGCCGGGGCGACCATCATCCATGTGCACGAAGAAAAGTGGAAAAACGTCTTCAACCGCTACCGCCGAGAGGCTATCGCATTGCGTTTGATTCAAAAAAACGAGACTTTCAATTTCCTGACCTTCTTGACTTTGTTGTGGAAAAATGCCCGCCACGACTGGCAGCAGTCGCTCCATGATGGCGTTTTCCTGCGGGAATTTTTCAGCATCTTGCTGTTCCGTTACAACCAATTTTGGGGAACCTACCGGGGCTACAAACAGTCGTACCTCATGGACAACCAGGTGCGGGAGCGGTTCTATTATCCGAAGGGGTATGTTTCAAAAAAGGAAAGC
>JAHEAS010000220.1 GCA_024642645.1 Saprospirales bacterium
CAGACCAACGGCTTCTCTTTTGGGGCAAATGCACAGGGTGCTCCTTGGGATGGCCTCATGTACGACGGCGGCAAGATTGACCTCAGTTGGGAAAACAAATGGCAGTCCACCGTGGTGGCCGACGACGAAAAGTGGGTGTTTGAAATGGCCGTGCCGTTCAAATCGCTACGCTACAAGCAGGGCATCAAGGAGTGGGGCGTCAACTTCAGCCGCAACGACCTCAAGTCCACCGAAAAGTCAGCTTGGGCACCCGTGCCGAGGCAGTTTCCCAGCGCCTCGCTGGCCTACACAGGCGTGTTGGTTTGGGATGAGGCGCCGCCAGCTACCGGTGCCAACATCTCTGTCATCCCCTACGCCCTTGGTGGCACTAGCAAGGATTTTGAAAAAGGAAAGGATGCCAGCTACCGCAAGGAAATCGGTGTGGATGCCAAGATTTCCCTTACCTCTTCTCTCAACCTTGACCTGACGGTGAACCCCGACTTCTCGCAGGTGGAAGTGGACGTGCAGCAGACTAACCTCGACCGCTTCGAGCTTTTCTTCCCAGAGCGGCGGCAGTTTTTTTTGGAAAATGCAGATATCTTCGGCAACTTCGGTTATTCGAGCATCCGGCCATTTTTCTCCCGCCGAATCGGCTTGCAGGCGCCCATCAAGTACGGGGCGAGGCTTAGCGGCAAGCCCAATAAAAACTGGCGACTTGGGGCGATGACCATGCAGGCGGACAATTTTACAAACGCTGATGGATTATCCACGCCGGAGCAGAATTTCAGTGTCCTCTCCGTACAGCGCAGGGTGGCGGCTCGTTCGTTTGTGTCAGGTATTTTTGTCAACAAACAGACCTTCGATTACGAGTCGGTAACGGATACCCTGGCCATTCGGGAGTACAACCGGAACCTTGGCTTTGAGTACAACCTTGCTTCGCAAAACAACACTTGGACTGGCAAACTGCTTTACCTGAAATCATTCAGTCCCGGGGTGGACGGCGAGGACGACATCAAGGCGGGCAACCTCGCCTACACGGCCAAGCAGTGGAACTTCAACGTGCAGTTTGAAAACGTGGGGCAAAACTTCCGGGCGGAAACGGGCTACGTGCCCCGCACTGGCATTGACAGGTTCCAGCCGACGTCGGGCTTCAACCATTTGCTGACGACGGGCGGCCATCTGTTTTTCCCAAAATCCAGCTGGTTACTCAGTCACGGCCCAAACGTGAAATTGGATTTTTATTTCGATGAAAAAATGCGGCAAATAGAAAATGAGCCAGTTTTGTTTTACAAGTTCACCTTGCTCAACCGCACCGAATTCACCTTCTGGACGGCGCACAACTACGTAAAATTGGGTAGCTCCTTCAATCCTGTGAACCCTGCCAGCAAAATCAACCTATTGCCAGCTGGCCAAGAGCACGACTGGAACAGCTTCGGCACAGACATCCTATCGAAGCCGCAGAGCCGCTTCACTTGGTCGTTCAGTGGCCGCTATGGCGGCTACTACGCCGATGGCACCCGGCTGCGGCTCGGCGGTGATGTTGGCTACCGTTTCCAGCCTTACGTGGCATTGAGTTTGGCCGGGCAGTTCAACCGACTTGAATTCAAGGCAGACGACCGTTTGCCGGAGGCGCTAAAAAACAGCAGCCACGACATCTGGCTCGTAGGCCCCCGCATTGACGTGACACTGACGAACAAGCTCTACTTCACCAACTTCCTACAATACAACAGCCAGACGGACAATGTGAACCTGAACCTGCGCTTGCAATGGCGTTACAGTCCTGCGTCAGACCTGTTCGTTGTTTACACTGACAATTATTACTCGGATTTCAGTGATGTGAGGACACGGGCGCTGGTGGTTAAGCTGACGTATTGGTGGAATATTTGATGTAGCCCGGAAATCCTTTCCGGGTCACGCCTATTCCCCGGAAAGGATTTCCGGGCTACTTAAAAACAACCGCAACAAGTTCAGTGCATAATACCCTGAATACTGGATGTTGAGGAGCCGGTTTTTGCTCAATTGCAGCTTGCGGGTAAGGGTTTGCTCCTTGTTTCCTACTGCCAGCCAAACCGTCCCAACGGGCTTCTCCGGCGTACCACCATCTGGCCCAGCGATGCCACTGGTGGCCACGGCCATATCGGTGCCGAGTAGGCGGATTGCGCCAGCGACCATCTCCCGCACTGTCTGTTCGCTGACGGCGCCGTGCTCACGCAAAGTCGCTTCCTGCACCCCTAACTGGTTCATTTTCACTTCATTGGCATAAGAAATCACGCTGCCTGTAAAGTAGGCCGACGATCCCGGCACGGAGGTGATGAGGTGAGCGAGGTAGCCGCCCGTGCAGCTTTCCGCAGTGGCGAGGGTCAGCTTTTTTTCTTTCAAAATGCGGCCAATAGCGCTTTCCAGCGTGTCGTCGCCCTGCCCGGCAATGACTTGTGGCGGGAGCAGGCCCTCCATTTCCTGAAACTTAATTTCGAGCATTTTTTCCACAGAAACCGGGTCGGGGTCGCTCACGGTAAGGCGTAGGCGCACCCGTGCGATGGAGGGCAGATAGGCCAGTTTCACCTGCGGAGGCAGGTTTTCTTCAAAATCTTTCAGGTATTCGGCCAGTGTGGATTCACCCTCACCAGCGGTTAAGAGTGTGCGGTGAGCAGTTGGTGTCGCATTGAATTTGGTTTGCAACCGAGGCAGCACTTCATGCTGCATCAGGTACTCCATCTCGAATGGAACACCGGGCATGGAGGCCACCACTTTGCCGCTCTCCTCGAACCACATGCCCGGGGCGGTTCCCATTTTATTGGTCAAAACAGTGGCATTTTGTGGCATGAGGCACTGTGTTCGCAGCGCCTCGGTTAGGGGTTTGCCGAGTCGTTCCAAAATTTGGTTCAGGCGGTCGAGGGTGGGCTGGTGGAAGACGAAACCGACACCATAAAAATCGGCGATAGCTTTTTTGGTGATGTCGTCCTTGGTGGGGCCAAGGCCGCCTGTCACCAGCACAATGTCGGCCTGTTTGGTGGCAGTTCGAAGTGCGTCGATGATGGCTTCGTGGTCGTCGCCGACTGCTGTTCGGGCAGTGACTTTTGCGCCGATTTCGAGCAGCATCTGGGCCATTTTGGCGGAGTTGGTGTCAATGATTTGCCCGATGAGCAATTCGTCGCCGATGGTGATGATGTGGACGTTCATAAAGGTATGAGGTATTGAGGTATGAGGTATAATGGGGATGTGGCAGCTTGCATTTGCATACCTCATGCCTTTATACCTCATACCTCAATTCTTTTAGGTCAAATACTTCCAGTTTTCCCCTAACCTCCATCTTCAGCCTGCCGATTTCGTCAATGCCGGTGATGGTGCCCTCGAAGGGTTCACCGCTGGCTCGCAGGTATTTTGCAGGGATGCCGAAACGATAGAGATGGCGGAGATAGGCTTCCTGCAAAGGAACTATTTTTCCGGCTTTTAGTTGAAGATAGCGGCTTTCCAAAAACTCGCAGAGTGCCGGGACGAGGTCCGGCAGTTCGAAGTCTAAGCTGGATTCGAGGCGCATTGAGGTTGGGTTGGGCGGGTTGGTGACGAAGGCAGTTTGATTGATGTTTATGCCGATGCCCACAACTGTGGAGCGTATTTGAGTGTTGATGAGGGAGTTTTGCAGGAGAATGCCCGCAATTTTTTTGTCACCAACGTAGCTGTCGTTGGGCCATTTGATGGAAACGGGGCGGTCGGGTAGGCAGTTTTTTACAAAATCAAAAACTGCTAGGGACACGATAATATTGAGTTGAAACTGGTCTTTTACCGCCAAAAAATCGGGGTAAAGGATGAGGCTGAGGCTGATATTTTTGCCTGGTTCCGACTCCCATTTGTTTCCGATTTGTCCCCTGCCCTCGGATTGGTGAAAGGTTGAGATGACAGTGCCCTCGGCTGGTTTGGTTTTTGACAACAGCTCCTGAGTGTAGGCATTAGTTGAAGCTACCTGCGGCAAGTCGATAAGTGCTTGCCCGACAAATAAGGTGTTGGGTCTTCTCAATAGAAAATAAGTTCGTACTTTTATCCTTTCAAAAAAAGGAAAAGTAAAAAGTGAAAAGGACAATGTAGAAAGAAGGGCTGAAAATAAGCACCTACCGAATGCCAGCGTCCATTTTGTTTTTTAAAAAAAGATTGAAAATAATCAAAACAGGCCTCAGCGCCAAGCAGCGTAAATTTTAACAAAGTAAGTGTTGCTAATGGAAGCTGAAGGTTCAAAAGTAAACAAATCTGATTTGAGCGCACAAGCAGCATTAAAAACAAATCCCTCCTCCGTTGAAACGCTGAACGACTTTATCATCGACAGCATTCAAGACATCAAAGGAAAAAACATTGTAAAACTTGACCTCCGGAAACTGGACGATGCTCCCACAGATTTTTTCATCATCTGTGAAGGGGACTCTACTACGCAGGTCAAAGCCATAGCAGGCAACATCCACAAACGGCTGAAAGATGAGCTTGGCCAACCACCCTACCATGTGGAAGGTGTGCAGACCGCCCGCTGGATTTGCTTGGATTGCTTTAACACGGTTGTACATGTGTTTTACCGGGAGGCAAGGGAGTTTTACGACATTGAAAACCTTTGGAGTGACGCAAAATTCACGGAATACGAGAATTTGTAACTAATTACCAATCGGCGCAATTGTCGTCAGAATTGGAAGGAACATCGAAAACAAGCATCTAAAAACGAGGTTGGCAGAACTGATAGCACGTTTGCTTGTTTTGAGGATAAATTGAATCATTCTAAGTAGGAAGCTGGGAATTAAATGACCCTTCTTACTTTTTCTTATTTGTAAATGGAAAACAATCAAGATAACAAAAACGGCACAAAATTCAATCCGTACTGGATTTACGGGGTGTTGGCACTATTCTTCATCGGCCTGAACTTTCTTCCCATCACGGGTAGCACTAGTGACCCTATCAATTTTGAGAAATTTGCCGTGATGGCAAAGGATGGCGATGTAGAAAAACTGCAGGTAGTCAACAAGCAATACGCTGAGGTTTACCTGACAGATGAAGCCCTCAAAAACAAAAAGGAGCAGTACAAGGACGCTTCCAAAAGCTCCTTTGCCAACAAGCGTCCGCACTATACTTTCGATATCGGCCCACCGGAAAGCTTTGCGACCAAAATTGATGCGTTGAATGAAACTTTCCCCACTGAAGGTAAAGTATATCCATCCTACATCGAAAAAGCCAATTGGCTTTCGCCACTAATAAGCCTGTTACTGCCCATCGCACTGCTGGTATTGCTCTGGATTTTTATCATGCGCCGAGTAGGTGGTGGTGGTGGTGGCCCTGGCGGGCAGATTTTCAACATCGGCAAATCAAAAGCCACGCTTTTTGACCAAAACTCCAAAGTCAATATCAATTTCACCGATGTGGCTGGCCTCGACGAAGCCAAGGAGGAAGTGATGGAAGTGGTGGATTTTTTGAAAAATCCCAAAAAATATACCGCCCTCGGCGGCAAAATACCGAAAGGCGTACTGCTCATCGGCCCTCCGGGTACCGGTAAAACACTGCTCGCAAAAGCAGTGGCTGGTGAGGCTGCCGTGCCGTTCTTCTCCATTTCTGGTTCCGACTTCGTCGAAATGTTCGTGGGCGTTGGTGCATCACGGGTGCGTGACCTATTCCGTCAGGCTCGGGAGAAGGCGCCTTGCATCATCTTCATTGACGAGATAGATGCCATTGGACGGGCACGTGGCCGCAACACCATGCAGGGCGGCAACGACGAGCGGGAAACCACCCTTAACCAGCTTTTGGTGGAAATGGACGGCTTCCCGACCGACAAGGGCGTTATCCTGATGGCCGCTACCAACCGTCCCGACGTGCTCGACTCCGCACTCATGCGCCCGGGCCGCTTCGACCGCCAGATTGCGATTGACCGCCCCGACCTAAAGGGCAGAGAGGCCATTTTCAAGGTGCATTTGCAGACCATCAAAACGGCTGATTCGGTGACACCGATGGAGCTTTCGGAAATGACGCCGGGCTTTGCTGGCGCTGAAATCGCCAATGTTTGCAACGAAGCGGCGCTCATTGCGGCTCGCCGCAACAAGGAAGAGGTGGACATGGACGACTTTAACTACGCCCTCGATAGGGTAATCGGCGGATTAGAGAAGAAGAACAAGCTCATTTCGCCAGAGGAAAAAGAAATCATCGCCTATCACGAGGCGGGCCACGCCGTGTGCGGCTGGTTCCTCGAACACGCTTCGCCACTGGTGAAAGTGACCATCGTGCCAAGGGGCATCGGCACCTTGGGCTATGCCCAATACCTGCCAAAAGACGAGTACATTACCCGTACCCAGCA
>JAHEAS010000221.1 GCA_024642645.1 Saprospirales bacterium
GTTATTTTTGTCGTCAAATTTGAGCCACCCTAAAGTCAAGTTGGCACCATTGCGCCAGAAGTATTTCTTCTGCATCAGGTTGGCAAAGCCATTTGCTGAAAAACCAATCAAAGCCGACTGGGTTTTGGGCTTGTCCTTGGAAAACCAATTGTTGAAGCCGGAGAAGTTCAAGCCAATGTTGCCGAGCGCACCCACATCCCAGCGTGGGTAAGGTGTTATTTTTTCGGTGAGGTCAGCTACGTCAGCTTTGAGGGCGTCCACTTTACCCGTCAGTTCAGCCAGTTGGGCTGCCATCGGGGCGAGCTGAGCTTCTTTTTCGGCCTTAGCAGCCTTGAGTTCTTCGACAGTTTGTGCATTGGTGATGCTGCAAAATGCGACCAAGGCAATGGAGAGTAATAAAATCCTTTTAGTCATAACTTAGAAGTGGTTGGTGAATAATTATGAAATGCGTAGCTCAACCAGGTTAGTTGACATGCTTTTCACTGGAAAAAATTTCCACTTTATCAGACGTGAGTTTTCTTAAAGGTATCACAATTATTTTTCCTTCTCCCTGAAGGGTGATGGAGGTGCTGTCCATGGCAATGACTTTGCCCTTGGAGCCGTCTATCTGGATATAGTCGCCGACTTTCACTTTGTTTTTGCTGTAAAAAGAAGCGAGGAAGTTGGCCATGGTATCCCGTGAGGCAAAGCCGTAGCCGATAGCAAAGGCTGCCACCACCCCACCAAGTATCACCGTCAAGTTTGAGGTGATAAGGGAAGTTTCGATGCTTGCCTGTGCCATGGCGCTGATGGTCAGCGTCAGGAAAATCAAGTAGAATACAAAGTTTGCGATGATTTTTCCGGAAGAAATGCCGAGGGCATTGGTGGTAGCCAGCACGATATTTTTAACAAATTCGGCCAGATAGATGCCCAATACGAACAGGGCCAATGCTGACAATAGTTTTGGCAGATAGGATATCAGGTCCTTCACCATTTCCGAAACGATGGGCACGCCCAGCACATCGGTGGCCATCATCAGGAAAACGAGTATTAGTACATAATAAGCCAGCTTTGAAAAGAAGACACTCAGCTTAATATTAAGGCCAGCTTTCTGTGCAAACTCAGTTTCGTTTATTTTTTCACCAAACCTGTCAATATTTATCCCGGCAAACAGTTTTTCCAAGGCTTTTGACACAAATTTGGCGATGCCCCATCCGATAGCCAAGACAATGGCTGCTTTTGCGATGTTCACGGCGGCAGATGCGAACTGGAAAAGGACTTGCTTGATTACTTCGACTATTTCCATGATGGTGATTTGTTTTTGTTGTTTTGTAACAGCTTGAAATCAGATGAATCGTGTTGTGTGGGGCAAGATGAGTTGGGGGCTTTTAATCAGTGGGGGCAATATCTTCGTCGCGGGGCAAGGTGCCAGCCATGCCGGGTGTTGGGCTTTCTGCGTCGGGGTCGGCGGCACCTTCGGGAAGTTCGTTTTTAACGGCTTCGTCAATTTCCTTTACCGTGCCACCCAAAGTCAGGATGAACATTTCAAAGACCTTCGGAATGTACAACTCCATGGCCTGTCCCATCATGGTTAATATCTGCAAGCTACCGAAGACGTGCTCTTCGATTTCGGGTGGCGGCGGAAACATCAGTGCATCCTCCTCCATGATTTGCTTGAAACTGTTTGTGGTGCTCATGACTCAAAGCTTTAATTCTCACTCATCAGGAAATAGTTCGTTATGTACCATTTGGGCTTTGTGTTTTGCTCGTTTGATTTTCATTTTTATGGCGCTCTCTGTTTTGTCCAGCATGGTTGCAATCTCCTTTATTTGCAAATCATCCTGATATTTCATCAACAAAATTGCTTTGTCGCCTATGGGTATTTGTTCCAGTACCACCCGAAGGCGGTCAGACCGCATGGTCAAGAGGGCCTCGTCGTGTACTTCGTCAATTGTGTCCGGCAGGCGTTCCATGTCATCGGAGAAGATATCGCCTGTTTTTTTCTTCTTCCGTATTATGTCAATACAATAGTTATAGGTGATGGAATACACCCAAGTCGAGAATTTGGCCTGCTCTGCGAACTGACCAAGGTTCAGGAAAATCTTCATAAAAATGTCTTGTGCCGCATCTCTCGCCAGATGTTCTTCCTTTAGCAGCGATATACATTTACCATACACCTTACCGGAATACCTCCTGTAAAGTTCGGTGAAATGCCTTGCGTCCTTGGTGACGAGGTATCTCCTTATCAAGTCAATGTCCTGTTCCTTGGAAATTTCTTCTGTTTCCATTCAAACTGGAAAGTGCAATTACCTAAAGGCAGAAATTTATACAAAATTGCCAACTCACTGCCTAATAGATTGATTTTCAATTGATTGTTCCAATGATAACAATGGAAAACTTGCACGAAAATAGGAAAATTACCTTTATCGCAGGGGGGATTTGATGTTTTTGACGCAGAACCATCTCCTGAGGTACATATTTATTTAAGAATTCTTTAAGCCCTTCAGAAAAAAGGAGTTGGCGGAGGTGTTTTGGGGCAAAAAAAAGAGGCAGTACTCTTGCAGCACTACCTCAGCCCTAACCAAATAAAACCAAATTATTTATCTTCGATTCGCCATAGCTCATAAGAGTGAAGGCGAAAAATTATCTTGGTGTAAAAACTACTCTTAGTTTGTAAACGCTAAGGTAAAGTGATTTTAAATAAACAAGCAAGGTTTTCGATAAAATATTTTCACGACCAAAGATATTTTATCGGGTCTCGGGCATGAAATACTTTAAAAGCAAGGAAATTAAATCAAAAAAGCAGTTCTATTTTCTGACTATTCAAAATTGGACGATTTTTTATTTTGATGTTTTATCTTAGGACTATTTTAAGAATATCCACATTTTTTTTAAAAAAACTACAGCATTTGCTGTAGTTCAAAACAAAATTGAAAATGAACAGAAAGACATTTTTATACACAATTTATCTTTTTCTTAGTGTACTGCCTACGGTTAGCCTTTTTTCGCAATCAAAAACGGAAGCAGATATTGATGCCCGTTTTATTCGCCAAATTCATGATGTAGCGCTGACAGAAGGCCGCTGCCACCCTTGGCTGCATCATTTGACAAAAAAAATAGGCGCAAGACTGGCTGGCTCCCCACAAGCTGCCGCAGCAGTTGAGTACACATTTCAAATGCTGGACACGCTCGGCCTCGACTCCGTTTGGTTGCAGCCCTGCACTGTGCCGCACTGGGTGCGTGGGGAGCGTGAAGTCGTGCGTATCGCTCAGTCCGACATGGGTACGGTAGAGCTTCATGCGCTAGCGCTCGGCAACTCCGTTGGAACCGGCGATGGTGGCATCTCTGCCGAAGTCGTGAGGGCACTCAGCATAGACGAGCTTGAAAAAATGGGTGAAGCCAAAATTAAGGGTAAAATCGTCTTCTTCGACCGCCCCTTCGATGCCACAAAAATCAATACTTTCGAAGCTTACGGTGGTGCTGTTGACCAGCGTGGAAGTGGCGCATCGGAAGCAGCCAAATACGGAGCCGTTGGCGTGTTGGTGCGCTCCATGGCCTCTGGCCTAAACGATGTACCACACACGGGCGGCCTGCAATACAAAGACGGTCTTCCAAAAATTCCAGCCTGTGCCATCTCTACCAACGATGCCGAACTGCTCGGCCAATTGTTGAAAAAAAGCCCTGTGAAAGTCTTCATGCGCACCAACTGCGAACTGCTGGCAGAGCGCCCATCTTTCAACGTCATCGGGGAAATCAGGGGAAGCGAACATCCTGAAGAAATCATCGTGGTAGGCGGTCACCTCGACTCCTGGGACGTGGGGGAGGGTGCCCACGACGATGGTGCTGGCTGTGTGCAGTCCATGGATGTTTTACAGGTGTTCAAACGCTTGAACTACAAACCAAAACACACCATCCGGTGTGTGCTTTTTATGAACGAGGAAAACGGCCTGCGGGGCGGTACGGCTTATGGCGACGAGGCAAAACGCAAAGGCGAAAAACACATGGCCGCCATTGAAAGCGACCGTGGCGGGTTCACGCCCAGGGGCTTCACCGTGGATGGGGAAACGGATGTTTTTGCTGAAAAATTTCCGCTAATGCAGCCTTGGTTAACCGTTCTTGAACCTTATGGGCTTCACATCAAAAAAGGTGGCGGCGGAGCAGATATTTCACCTTTAAAAAAGCAAGGTGTGCTGCTTATCGGTTTCGAGCCAGACTCACAACGTTATTTTGACTATCACCACACGACCGCCGATATATTTGAGGCTGTCAACAAACGGGAGTTGGAGCTGGGGACTGCTGCAATAACAAGCCTTATTTTTTTGATGGATAAATACGGATTATAAAGGCATTAAAAGTCAAAACGGCGTTTGCGTCCCCGTTTTTTCATATTACCTTTGCGCCCCGGAACGAAGTAACACCAGACTTCCCATTCGCCATTAGGGCGGATCGGAAGTCTTTTTTTAAAAAAGCAAACCGAACTGTAACACCATGCCTAAAGATACTTCCATCAAGTCCGTCCTCATCATTGGTTCCGGCCCCATTATTATTGGACAAGCCTGCGAATTCGACTATTCTGGCACACAGGCCAGCCGCTCGTTGCGGGAAGAGGGAATTGAAGTGACCCTTATCAATTCGAATCCAGCTACCATCATGACCGACCCGGTCACTGCCGATCATGTTTACCTCTTGCCGTTGACGACCGATAGCCTTGAGCAGATTTTGCAGGAGCACCATATAGACGCTGTACTCCCCACGATGGGCGGCCAAACGGCGCTCAACCTCGCCATCGAAGCCGATAAACTGGGTATCTGGCAAAAGTACAACTGCCGCATGATAGGCGTGGACATTGATGCCATCGAGTTGACGGAGAACCGGGAAGCGTTCCGCTTGCACATGATCAACCAAGGGCTTGGCGTGGCGCCCTCCATGATTGCCAACTCGTTTTTGGAGGGAAAAGAGGCAGCGCAAGAAATCGGCTTTCCGCTCGTGATTCGTCCATCCTACACCCTCGGTGGAACGGGGGCGGCCTTTGTTTTCAAAGAAGAAGAATTCGACGAACTGCTGCGCCGTGGCCTTACAGCTTCACCTACACACGAGGTGCTGATTGACAAAGCGGTATTGGGTTGGAAGGAGTTCGAGTTGGAACTTTTGCGGGACGATGCAGACAACGTCGTCATCATTTGTGTAGTGGAAAACCTCGACCCGATGGGCATCCACACGGGCGACAGCATCACCGTTGCGCCAGCTATGACCCTGAGCGACACGAGCTATCAAGACATGCGCAACCAGGCTATCCAAGCCATGCGCTCACTAGGCAACTTTGCCGGAGGCTGCAATATCCAGTTTGCACAAAACCCTGAAACCGAGGAACTTATCGTCATCGAAATCAATCCACGGGTGAGCCGCTCCTCGGCATTGGCCAGCAAGGCGACGGGCTACCCGATTGCTAAGATTGCCGCCAAACTCGCCATCGGCTACAACCTCGACGAACTGAAAAACCAGATTACAAAGAGCACCAGCGCCTATTTCGAGCCGACGCTCGACTATGTGATTGTGAAAATACCACGCTGGAATTTCGCCAAATTCCCCGGTGCCGATACCCGTCTTGGCCTCCAAATGAAATCGGTAGGTGAGGTGATGGCTATTGGCCGGAATTTCCTAGAAGCCTTGCAAAAAGCTTGTCAGAGTTTGGAAAATGGCCGAATGGGCCTTGGCGCCGACATGAAGGAATGGGTGCGAACGGAGGACATTATGGAGCGGCTAGAAAAAGCCAGCGACGACCGTATTTTTAGGGTAAAAGATGCACTGCGCCTTGGCGTACCCGAAAAGTCAGTCCACAAAATCACGAAAATAGACCCGTGGTTCATCAAGCAAATAAAGCGGCTGGTGGATATGGAGCATGACTTGATGCGCTACAACGTGCCGGAGGATATTCCTGAAAAATTCTTCCGGGAAATGAAAGAGGTCGGCTACTCCGATGCCCAAATCGCTTGGCTAATGCGGGTGAAGGAGGAGCAAGTAACCAAAGCTCGAAAGAATCTGGACATCCGCCGCACTTACAAAATGGTGGATACCTGTGCCGCAGAGTTCGAGGCGCAGACGCCCTATTTTTACTCCACATTTGACCAAGAAAACGAGAGCATCCCTTCGGATAAAAAGAAGGTCATCGTGCTGGGTAGTGGCCCCAACCGCATCGGGCAAGGCATTGAGTTTGACTACTGCTGTGTGCATGCCGCCTTGGCCATGCGCGAAGACGGGTACGAGACCATCATGGTCAATTGCAACCCCGAGACAGTCT
>JAHEAS010000222.1 GCA_024642645.1 Saprospirales bacterium
CGACGATTGAGTGGGAGTAGGCGAATTGGCAAATTAGCCTTTTGGCATATCGGGTAAGTTCTACCTAAAATCGCCAAAACGCCAAAAATCTAAATTGCAAATAAAAGCAACATGAAAAAAAGGACGATTAGTCTCAAATGGTTGAACATAATAATCGCCACTGTTTTTTTGGCATTGGCGCTTCCGGCATGTGGATGGCTGAAACCTGCCACCGATCCTTCCAAAGAGAAAGTTTACAAAGACGAGGACTTGGGTGATATTCAGGGAACGAAAGTGTATGACCCAGAAACCGGCACATACCGGACCGTCCACGAGGTAAACGAGGAAGTTGATACGATAGCTTGGAAAGTGCTTCCAGCAGAAAAATACCCACCCATCAAGACGGATAGCCCAATGACAGGGGGAACCAAGCCTCCGGCGACTGGTGGCAATAATGGTGGCGGCAACACTGGAGGAGGTGCAACTGGAGGTGCAGGTGATGGCACCGGCGATATCTCTATTTTGCTTCCGTTTCTGGCCAATGCTTCATCCAGTGGCGTTCCTGACAATTCACTTTGGGCTTTGAATTTTTATGCTGGCGCAAGGCTGGCTTATGACGATTTAGAGGAGGATGGCGCAAAATTCAATGTCTCCATCATGGACTCAGAGGCTTCTATCTCAAAAGTGAACAATCTCCTTAAAAGTGGCGACCTGCCCAAGTCTGACCTTATTATCGGGCCATACAAGCGGGAAATTGTGGACGTCATGCAAGCCTTTTCAAAGAAAAACAAAGTTCCACTCGTAGTGCCATACACGGCACAAATGGGAATGGCAGAGGATAATCCTTTCTATATCCAAGTCAACCCATCGCTGAAAGCACATTGCGAAGCAATGACAAAGCATATCCGCAGAACATACCAGCCAGAAAACGTGGTGTTGGTAGCATTGGACAAACCAGAGGAAAAGGCGAGGTTCAAGTATTTTCAGGACGCAAATACCTTGATTGAAAAGGGTAGTACCGTCAAGAAATTCCAAGAATTGCTAGTGCCGGAAAGTGGTTCAAACTTTCAGACAATTGATGTTTCTAAGTATTTTAAACCCAACAAAACAACAGTTTTTGTGGTGCCTTCCTGGTCTAACCAAACTTTTATTTATTCGCTACTCAGGCAACTCATGGCCAAACAAGCAGAAGGTGAAGACATCGTGGTGTATGGCATGAGCATGTGGCTTGATTTTGAGCAAATTGATTTTGAATACTACGAAAAATTAGGGCTTCATGTCAGCAGCGCATCCTATGTGGATGAAAATGATGAGCGGGTGAAGCAGTTTAAAAAGAAATTTTTCGATTCTTACGGCTCCGTACCTGATGAAGAGGCTTTTCTTGGTTATGACGTGATGTTGTATTTTGGAAAAATGCTGGCCAAGCATGGCAAAGACTTTGCGAAGTATCTCGACTCCTCACCATCAGATGTACTCCATGGGCGCTTTGAGTTCAATCCGGTCGTACTTAATCCAGATAAGCACAAAGAGAACTTAAAGTACTTTGACCAGTTGGAAAATACCTATGTCCATATCTTGAAATTCCGGTATTTCCACTTGCAGCCAGCGGATTGAGTTGGAATTGGAAATTTGGAATAGGGTATTTCTAGTTCTCAAATACTAATACCCAATTCCCAAAGCCCATATCAAAGCCGGAAGCAAACCTTCCGGCTTTGTTTTTTATGCAAAAAAAACGACTTGATAAATTCAATGCAGTTGTTAACCGCCGTCAACCCGACCTGACGGTGGTGCTGGAAAACGTGACGGACATGCACAATATCGGGGCAGTTATCCGTACGGCTGATTCGGTAGGGGTGGGCGAAATATATATCCTGAACACAGATGCCCACTTGCAAACCGAGTTTGTGAAAATAGGCAAGCGCACCTCCATGGGCTCTGGGAAATGGGTGGAAGCCCATTATTTCACAGATGCTGACCTTTGTTTTGAAAAATTGCGAAACAAATACAGCAAGGTGCTTGGTGCCATGCTGGGCGAGGGTGTCAGCGATTTTCACCATATTGACTTAACCGAACCAACAGCCCTTTTTTTTGGCAACGAGCGCCGGGGGATTTCGACCGTTTCACAACCATTGCTTGATGGGAAATTTATGATTCCACAGGTGGGGATGGCGGAAAGTTTGAACATTTCGGTCGCTTGTGCGGTGACATTGTACGAAGCTTTCCGGCAAAGAAATGCGAAAGGGTTTTACGAAGCACCTTACCAATTAAATGAAACTCAAAGAAAAGCCTTGTTCGATGTTTATTTTGAAAAACACAAGGCAAGAGATAGGCGGGCAGTTAAGTCGTGGAAGCAGGAATGATTTTTCATCAATTCTCTACCTCCGAGAAAACCATATCATTTTTCAAGCTCCTAAAATCTACAGGCGTCACCGCCGACACTCCCTGTTCTGCCATATAAACTCCATAAATGGTGTCCACAGCAGCCATCGTTTGCTTGTTGTGCGTAACGATAATGAACTGGCTGTCCTTGCTGAAATCCTTAATGATATGGTTGAATTTCTCGATGTTGGCATCGTCCAGCGGGGCATCTACTTCATCGAAGATGCAGAATGGGGCGGGTTTGAGTAGGTAGAGCGAAAAGAGTAGGGCAGTGGCGGTCAGTGTTTTTTCTCCACCCGAAAGCTGGCTGATACTTTGAGGGCGTTTACCTTTTGGCTTCGCAACAATTTCGATGCTGCTTTCCAGTGGATTTTCGGGGTCAAGTAAGATAAGGTCAGCAGTGTCGTCATTGGTGAACAGGCTGCGGAAGGCGTCGATAAAATAAAGACGAACCTTGCCAAATGCCTCAAGGAACTGGGCAGTGGCTGTCTCTTCAATTTCTCGAATCGTTTCCATCAGGTCATCCTTGGCCTTCAAGATATCGTCCCGCTGCTCTGTGATAGTATCGTGACGTTCCTTCATTTCCTCGTAAGCCTCCAAGGCCATTGGATTGATTTCACCATAATTATCCAAGCGCCCTTTCATGCGTTCGACTTTGATTTGCAGGTCATTTTCGTCCAATCCTGCCCTTTCTTCTTCAGTCAGTGTCAGCGCTTCATGGTCGTTTATGCTGAGGCTGAACTCAATTCGGAGCCGCTCCGCAATGTTCGTTAGTTGGTACTTGGTATCGCTGTACTTATCTTTAGTGTTGTTGATTTTAATCTGAGACTCTTGTGATTGGCGGGCCAATTGCCGAAGCTTATCCTCAATCTCATGGATGATGTTACGTGCTGAAAAGAAAGTCTGCTCAGTCTGAGAAAGGGCACCTTCTTTCTCTTTGCGAACTTCATAACTCAACTGCAACGCTTTAACCAGCCGCTCAATATCATCGTTGATTTGAGCCACCTCATCGCCTGATTGGTCGAGTGAACGCTGGTTGGAGGCCAATGTGGCTTTGGTTTCGTCGAGTTGTTTTTCTCTGAAAGAAAGCTCTCTTTGCTGCGCCGACACCTTGTTTTGCTGCTTGATGAACTCAATATTGTTGTTGTTAAACTCAGTGCTGGCTTGGCTCATCTCTTCGGCGACAACACGGAATTTACCGTCTGTATTGCTGATTTCCTTTCGAGCCACATCGGCGGTTTGCAGCTTTTCTTCCAGTAGTTTTTCGCTGGCTGCATTGGCTGCTTCGAAGCCTTTGATGCGCTCCAAAGTCTGAACTTTCTTGGCATCCACATCCCGGATATACGATTCGAAGCTGTCCAAACGTGCGGCCAGTGACACTCGTTCTTGCGATACTTTGTTCAGCAAATTTTGCTCTTGCTGAATCTGCTGCCTAGACTGCTGACCTTTCAAAGTTTCGATACTCGACTTTAATTGGTACATCTCCGTCGAGAGCTTGTTTTCGTCTTCCTCGCCCCGCTTGATGGCATTTTCTAAAATTTCAAGGTTCTTTTTTCTTCCGATTTTTTTGCCTTCAAACAATCCAACACTGCCACCGCTCAAGCTGTGCCTGCGTTGTATAAAACGGCCAGATTTGGCTAACAATGTGACGTTATCATTGGACAATTGCTTCGCAGTCTCCTCTTTTTCAAGGATGAAAACATTGTCCAAAAGGAAATTAATAAGGTTGCGGTATGCGGGGTCGCACTGTACAAGGTCAGTGGCGGGTCGCATGTCACCGGATAGCATAGCGATGCTCGGCGTGAAGTCCTTGAAGCTGTCGTTGACGAAAAAATTGGCCTTACCTTTTTGGGCGGATTGCAGCAACTGCACCGCCTGCTGGGCGTCCGTCATATTTTCGGTCACATAAAAATTAAGGTAGGGTTCGAGGAAGTTTTCGATGGCCACACGGTAGTCCACCTCCACGTAAATCAGGTCGGAGAGGAGCGGTGCTTGTTTTGTCCAGTTTTTTGCATTGCTCAAAAACCGGATGCTCTCCGGGAAACCTTCCAAGCTTTCGACCATACTTTTGGTCAGCTTGTATTCATTTCGCTTGGCATCTAGTTCCCGGTGTATTTTCTGCACACGGCTTTTTAGGTCGTCAAGTTTTGTTTCACCTTCGGCAATGGCTTCTCTGCGTTTTTCTTCCATTTGTTCGAGCGATTCCACACTGGCTCGACGCTCAGCTTCTTCCTTTTCCAGTTCTACTATTTTGCTCCGCAACGACTCGGTCTCTGTTTTCCGGTTCTTTACTTCCTCTTCACCATGAGCAATGTCATGCCGAAGGTTTTCTATCTGGTTGGTATTTACCGCTTTCGACTTTTCCAATTCGTACAACTCCCGCTCCACTCGCTGTTGGTTCTGCATGATGGCGTCCAATCCAGCCTTCATTTCACCGTGGCTCTGGCGAATATCGTTCAGCCGTTTTTCGGCAGCTTCCAATTGCTGCTCCAGTTTTCCTTCCAATCGGCGGTCTTCCGTCAGCGTCTCCCGATATCCAGCGATTTCCTCTTCCAGCGTCGAAATGCGTGATTTTGCAATCAAAATCGCCTCTTGCGATTTGGTTTTGTTTTGCTCCACAAACGTGATGCGCTGCTCCAGTACCCGCTTCTCGTTTTCCATGTCCCGAATCTTCCCGACGAGCTGGTTCATTTCCCGCTGCCGTTCGCTCAGGGCCTGTTCTTGGTCGAGGTTGGCCTTGCGCTGCGCCTCCAATCCGGCTTCCATTTGCCGCTGCTCCACTTCGAGTTGGCGGTAGCGGTCTTCCTCTTTTTCCAGCGAATCCTTGAGTTCCTTGTACCTGGCTTTGAGTGATTCGGATTTCAGCGCCGCCAATTTGATGGATAAATCCTTGTATTCATTTTTTAATTCAAAATACCGTTTCGTCCGCTTGGCCTGTTGCTCCAGCGTTTTTAGGTTGTTGTTGATTTCAAACAACAAATCTTCCACCCGCTCCAAGTCGGCGGTAGTGGCTTGCAGTTTTTGGAGTGTTTCCCGTTTCCTGATTTTGTATTTTGAAATGCCAGCGGCCTGCTCGAACATCTTGCGGCGGGCGTTGTCCTTGTCAGCCAGAATCTCGTCCACCATGCCTAGGGCGATGATGGCGTAGCTGTTGGAACCGATGCCCGTGTCCATCAGCAAGTTGGTGATGTCCTTCAGGCGGCAAACGACGCCGTTCAGTTGGTACTCGCTCTCGCCACTTCGGTACAGCCTGCGGGTGATTGCGACGGAATTATACTCGGTAGGTAGCAGGTTTTTGGTGTTCTCAAAGGTGAGCGTCACCTGCGCCATGCCGCCCTGCTTGCGGGTCTTCGTGCCGTTGAAGATGAGGCTGGTCATGGTGTCGAGGCGCAGCTCGCTGCTCTTCTGCTCGCCCAGTACCCACCGGATGGCGTCCACGACGTTGCTCTTGCCCGAGCCGTTCGGCCCGACAATGCCAATGACATCCTCGTTGAAATGGATGACCGTTTCATCGGCGAAGGACTTGAAGCCTTTTATTTCGAGGGTCTTGAGACGCATTTGTTCTGTTTCGGGGGGCGAAGGTAGGGAATTGGGTGGGTTTGGTGATGGTGAGTTTTCAACAAAAGTTTGTTTATAACAGCAACCATCTTCTAGTGAAATGAAAGAAAGTCTGATTTGAATTGCCTTAATTTGAGGTTAAAATTTAATTGTAAACTTGCCTACCAATCCAACCTACCTCCTCTACCGCAAAATCATCCACATTGACATGGATGCCTTTTTTGCCAGCATCGAGCAGCGGGACAACCCGGAACTGCGGGGTAAGCCCGTGGCTGTTGGCGGTGGAGGAACGAGAGGGGTGGTGGCTTCGGCCAGCTATGAAGCCCGGCG
>JAHEAS010000223.1 GCA_024642645.1 Saprospirales bacterium
TTCACCAGCACCCAGCCCAGCATCGGTTTTGATTCGGTTACGCAAAAAGAAGTGCTGTATTTCGTTTCTGACCGCCCAGGCGGCAAGGGCAAACTTGACCTTTTGTATTGTGAAATGGAAAAGGACAAATTCTTGGAGCCCAAGAACATGGAAGCCTTCAACACACCGGAGAATGATATTTCTCCGTTTTTTCATGTTGCTTCGCAAACATTGTATTTCAGCTCAGATGGACGTGGCGGCCTTGGCGGTTATGATGTTTTTAGTACTAAAAGAGGTGAAACTTGGAGTGATGTGGGCAACGTAGGCAAGCCCGTGAACTCCAGCTACAACGACATTTACTACTCATTGGATGACAGTGCAAAAGGTGGATTCGTCTCATCGAACCGTCCGGGTTCTTTTTACCTCGACCCCAACAACAAGACTTGTTGCAACGATATTTACCGTATCATTTACGAAGATAAGCCCGAAAATCCTGAAGGGACGCCACCGCCACCAATTGCCATTGAACCCAAACCTACACCTCCAACCTTTGAGAAACTGGAGGACTTTCTGCCATTAGCACTTTACTTCGATAACGACGAACCAGATAAGCGCACCAATCGCACTACCACAAAAAAGACGTACGAGGAAACCTTTGAAAAATATTACCCTCGCCGGAGCGACTATATCGAACAATACACCAAGCCCATCAAAAACGAGGAGGAAGTGGATGAAGCCACGCTCAGAATCACCGACTTTTTTGAAGAATCCGTAAAAACGGGATTTGACCACCTTCGTCTTTTCAGCGAGATATTGTTGAAACGACTGGAAAAAGGGGAGCGGGTGGAAATCATCATCAAGGGCTATACCAGCCCCCGAGCTAAGTCGGATTACAATGACTTCCTCGCCCAACGCCGAATTAGCAGCCTTCGAAACCAATTCGAGAGCTGGCGAGATGGTATTTTCCAACCTTATTTGAAATCGGGAAAATTGGTTATTTCGGAAGCGCCTTTTGGTGAGACACAAGCCGCTTCCGGCATCAGTGACGACCTGTTCGATGAACGGAACTCTATTTATAGCGTTGGTGCCTCACGGGAACGTCGGGTGGAGATTATCGAAGTAAAATGATTGTAATCTTCGGGTTTTGAGTTCAAATTTCAAGTTGGGCACTAGCCCGTCGTAACTCCAAATCAATTTTATCGTTAATGTAAATTGCCAAGCAGTTTGGCGATTTCAGTGTTCAACAGTTCAAAAGAAATTAGTTGTAAAAGTGATAATTGGAAGGGTAATCTACTGATTGTCAACCTTGATGATTCAGGTCGCCACTGATTGTTCACTACCAAAATCGAGTTAAACATGATGAAGAAATTGATTTTCCCTTTTGCGCTCGCTGTCTTGTTTTTTGCTTGTAAAAACGACGCTAAAGATTCAAACTTCCAACAAGTAGAAGCCAATTCCCCTGCAATCCCAGCCGATGGTTCGCCTACAGACCAAATAATGGCGGCAGCTTTGGAAGAAACAGACTACTTGCAGCGTGTTCGCCAATCATTTGTGCCACTACAAGAGGAATACCGCAAGGCAAATGGCAAAGTCCCAGGCATTGGTGAGGTAACCATCTTCGTGGATGACAACTACACACTGCTCGTCGAAAACAAATTCAAAGGCAGCACCTACCAAACCAAAGTGAATTTGAAAAACCTGAACAATGCCCAAGGAGGGATGGCCCTGGTGCCGGACAATGCTCCGGGCGAGTTTCCAGGCTTAAAGGTTTATGTAAAAGATGGTAAACCGGGTGTCGAATTGAGCAAGGATGGGAACGTTGTAAGAGAAGAGCGCCAGCTTGAAATATTTTTAGCCGACCGACCCGGTATAGAGCGGGTGACGCCAGCCATTTTACAGGCTTTGAATATTGCGAACGGGAACATACCAGATTGAATTAATCCATAAGTCATTGGAGGCAAACGTTGAAAAGTAACTGGAAGGTGCCTCCAATGATTTCTTCTTTTTATTTACAGCTTTACCAACTGAACGTTTACCGCCACTGGTCCTTTCTGGCCTTTTTCTATTTCAAAAGTCACCTTGTCGTTTACTTTAATTGGCTCATCCAAGGAGTTGATGTGAACGAAGATGCGCTCATCAGATTCCCGGTCAATAATAAACCCAAATCCTTTGTCGTCATCAAAATAGCTGACTTTGCCTTTGCGAATTGGGTCTTCTCTTTCCCGCTTGGGTACGCCTAGTTCAATATCTTCCTTTTTGACTTTTTTACGTTTGCTGAGGTCGGGCTTTTCGGAGGTGAGGTGGCCGTCTTCATCCACATACATAATCATGTCTTCAAATGATTTGCCTTCTTCTTTGTCAGCTTTGCGTTGTTCACGTTTGTAAACTTTGTCTTGCTTTTTTTTGTGCTTCTTCTTTTCGTTTTCTTTCTTACTGTACGTCTCTCGTGATTTTGCCATTTGAAATTTTTAATGATAAAACCGGGCAGATTGAAAGGTCATCTTTCAGCTATCTCCCGATTTCCGCAAAAATACGAAATCTGCTTCGGATTTTTAGTCGCATCACCCCCGCAACCCGCAACTATATTTCTAAATTGCCAAAATAATTAGCCCCAAGTGCAACAATAATTGGTTAGACCCAAAAACAGGCTGCCACTTCTAGGAAATGAGATTGTCCTTTGACTAGTCAACAATATTCTTAGACCCAGATATGCCAAGCTGACTGATTTTCTTCAACCATGTAAAATTGTAAATAGTCATGAAAAATTTGAACCTACTCCCTACGCTAGCCCTGATTCTAATAATGAATACGAGCCTTTTCTCACAACCGTTCCAAGTGCCAAATACGACCAACCCGCCACAAAGGGCAGGCATCACTATCGGCGTCACTGACATAGATATTCATTGGCATTCTCCAGGTGTCAAAGGCAGGGAGGGCAAAATCTGGGGTACCAATGTGGCCAATTTCGGATTCATCAACCTTGGGTTTGGCTCCGCAAAAGAATCACCTTGGCGGGCAGGTGCAGACGAGAATACCACCATGACATTCTCAACAGACGTTACAATTGAGGGCAAGAAATTGGCGGCTGGCAAATACGGGTTTGCGATTGCACTCTATCCGGATTCCTGTGTGCTCGTTTTTTCTAGGAACTACTCTGGCTGGGGTACCTATTTTTACAGCCCTTCGGAAGATGCGCTTCGGGTGATGGTCCGTCAACAAAAAGACGTGCAGCGAAGCCGAGAGTGGTTGGCTTACACTTTTTCGGAACCAACCAATAATTCGGTGACCGTGGCACTTGAATGGGAGCATTGGCGGATACCCTTCAAAGTGGAGGTGGATTTTGTTTCCACAACATTGGCCTCCATTAAACGCCAAATGAGTGGTGGGTTGGGCTTCGACCCGCCAAGTCTCCAAGCTGCTGCGAAATGGTGTGTGGACAATGACGTGAACTACGAGGATGCCTTGTTTTGGATAAATAGTGCCACTGACCCTAACCTCGGCGGCGTACAGACTTTCACTGCGCTGTCTACCAAGTCGGCCATTTTGCGCAAGCAAGGAAAAACGAAAGAAGCCGAAGAGGCAAGGATGGCCGCTTTTGACAAAGCGACAGTCCTTGAATTGCACCAGTACGGAAGGCAATTAATCGCAGAAAAGAAATACAAGGACGCAGTGGCCATTTTTGAAAAAAACCATGAAAAATTTGGAGAAACATGGCCAGTCAATGTGGGATTAGCAAGGGGTTACTCGGCCAACGGTGATTTGAAAAAAGCACTGGTTCATGCGAAGAAGGCAGTTGCCCAAGCGCCAGATGATTTGAACCGCAGTGCGTTACAGGATATGGTCAAAACTTTGGAAGTGGGCAAGGCAATTGCTCAGTAGGATTGGTTGATGCCGTGGATAGGTTTCCTAATTTTTGCCAACTTTGTCCCAAAATCAATCACATGCCCAAGCCAGAAAATGCATTACACGTTACGCCGGAAGGTATTGAGATTCCAAGTGCTTTTGCTTCGCAAACACTTGACCACCAGCGATTTGTAGCTGGCTTTGCTCCATTTCTTGGCGGACCTTACAGCACCATGTACCTCACCCGCCCTTGGACAGTACGGCAATATGCTGGCTTTTCTACCGCGGCTGATAGCAACGCTTTTTACCGTAGAAACTTGGCGCAAGGGCAAAAAGGCCTATCCGTTGCCTTTGATTTAGCCACTCACCGGGGCTACGATAGTGATCATCCCCGTGTGCCTGGCGACGTGGGAATGGCCGGGGTAGCCATTGACTCGGTAGAGGATATGGAAATCCTCTTTGATAAAATACCGCTCGATGAAATGTCCGTGTCCATGACCATGAATGGCGCAGTGATTCCGGTACTGGCTTTTTATATTGTGGCAGCAGAGGAGCAAGGTGTTCAGCCGGAGCAGCTCAGCGGCACTATCCAGAACGACATCCTCAAGGAGTTCATGGTGCGAAACACGTTCATCTACCCGCCTGCAGCCAGTATGCGCATCGTGGGCGATATTTTCAAATACACCGCCGCCCGGATGCCAAAGTTCAACAGCATCAGCATCAGCGGTTACCATATCCATGAAGCAGGCGGCCCTGCTGACATTGAGTTGGCTTACACCCTCGCTGATGGATTGGAGTACCTGCGCACTGGTATCGCTGCCGGTTTGGACATTGACGATTTTGCACCTCGGCTTTCCTTCTTTTGGGCCATCGGCATGAACCATTTCATAGAAATCGCCAAGCTGCGTGCAGGACGTATTTTGTGGTCTAAAATTGTGAATCAGTTTGGCCCTAAGAACGAAAAATCATTGGCACTGCGCACCCACTGCCAAACCAGCGGTTGGAGTCTTACCGAGCAGGACCCCTTCAATAATGTGGCCCGCACAGCTATTGAGGCAATGGCCGCAGTGTTAGGTGGCACACAATCGTTGCACACCAATGCCCTCGACGAGGCCATTGCCCTTCCCACTGATTTTTCAGCGAAAATTGCCCGTGACACACAGCTTTTTATCCAAAAAGAAACCAGTGTTACAAAGGTGGTTGACCCGTGGGCAGGCAGTTATTACGTCGAATATTTGACGGAACAACTTTGTGAAAAAGCATGGGCACTAATAGAAGAGGTAGAATCGTTGGGAGGGATGTCCAAGGCCATTGAAGCTGGCCTTCCGAAGCTTCGAATTGAGGAGGCTGCTGCCAAAAAGCAGGCGAGGATTGATGCAGGCATTGACCAAATTGTAGGCGTCAATGTTTTTCAGGTGGAAGAGGATTCGCAATTGGACATTCTCAAAGTGGACAATACAGCTGTACGGGAGGGGCAGTTGACTTTGTTGGCAAAAATAAAATCAGAGCGGGAAGAAGCTGCTGTGCAAGCCGCATTGGAGGCTATTTATAACGGTGCAAAAAACGGAAACGAAAACCTCCTTGAATTGGCTGTAGTAGCTGCTCGTCATCGGGCAACTTTGGGTGAAATTAGTTACGCCATGGAACGGGCTTTTGGGCGATATGTGCCCACAACTCGCACCGTATCTGGTGTTTATTCAAAAGAAATCAAAATGGACGAGCGTTTCGCAATGGCCAGAAAAATGGCGGATGAATTCGCTGAAAAGGAAGGCAGGCGCCCACGCATCCTCGTCGCCAAACTAGGACAAGACGGCCACGACCGTGGTGCAAAAATCGTGGCTACTGGTTTCGCCGACGTAGGTTTCGACGTAGATATTGGTCCGCTGTTCCAAACCCCGGCAGAAGCAGCTAGGCAAGCTGCCGAAAACGATGTACATATTTTAGGCATCAGCAGTCTCGCCGCAGGACATCGGACACTCGTCCCTCAGACTATCGCTGAACTTGAAAAATTGGGTCGGCCTGATATTCTGGTAGTAGTAGGCGGAGTGGTACCGCAGCAGGATTATGATTTTCTATTTGAAAACGGGGTGACTGCAGTTTTCGGGCCGGGGACCAAGATAGCAGAAGCCGCCATCGGGGTTTTAGAAAAATTGAATGTCCGACCTTAAACAGGTCTGAAAGTTAGACATGTTTAGCAGTGAAAAGGTCTATAAAATTATGGGCTGTGTTGGAGATAAAAACCAACACAGCCCAATATTTTCGGCTAGAACCCATCACCGTCCAGCATATTCCCAAGCCCACCGAGCACGCTGCCTTCTTCCTTTCGCTTTCCACCACCGTAGCGCAGTATCCGGTCTGCCAAGCGACTGATAGGTAAAGATTGCAGCCATATTTTGCCCGGGCCACGCAGGGTG
>JAHEAS010000224.1 GCA_024642645.1 Saprospirales bacterium
CATACAAATCCTTGAAAATGAAATAGATGAGATGGAATCGGGGCTGTCTCCACTTAAAAATTTCATTCTGCCCGGAGGTCACCCAACGGTCTCATATTGCCATGTTGCACGCTGTGTTTGCCGCCGAGCCGAGCGGTTGGTGGTTGCTCTGAATATGGAAGATTCCGTTTCTCCCGAAGTTTTGAAATACTTGAACCGACTTTCCGATTATCTTTTTGTGCTGGCAAGAAAATTGGGCCATGACCTTGGGGCAAAAGAAGTAGTTTGGAAGGGAAAATAGGGGGCAGGATAAAAATCATTTCGCCAAATCAGGTGCTTCACTGGCTTAAATTTCTACCTTTACGTCCCGTAACGAGGTGATTGAATTGCCATCGGGCGAATCCTTCATTTATCACTCATTCTTCATTCTTTTTCAATGGCTAAGTACATTTTTGTTACGGGAGGTGTTACTTCCTCTTTGGGTAAAGGCATTATTTCAGCTTCACTCGCCAAACTCCTTCAGGCTAGAGGCTTCAGTGTCACCATCCAAAAATTTGACCCATATATTAATGTGGACCCCGGCACCCTCAACCCCTACGAACATGGGGAGTGCTATGTGACCGACGACGGTGCAGAGACCGACCTCGACCTTGGTCATTATGAACGATTCTTGAATACACCAACTTCCCAAGCAAATAACGTCACTACAGGGCGTATCTATCAGACTGTCATAAATAAAGAAAGGGCAGGTGATTACTTGGGTAAAACAGTACAGGTCATTCCTCATATTACTGACGAAATCAAGCGCAGGGCGCAATTGCTTGGTGCAACAAACGAATTCGATATCGTTATTACAGAATTGGGCGGTACGGTTGGTGATATTGAATCGTTGCCTTATCTGGAGGCACTGCGCCAACTCCGATGGGAGCTTGGACGGGACAACTGCATGGTCATCCACCTTACGTTGATTCCATACCTCAATGCAGCCAAAGAACTTAAGACAAAACCAACTCAGCACTCCGTAAAAGAACTCCTGAGCGCAGGTATCCAACCCGATATTTTAGTCTGTCGCACAGAGCATTCCATCAATATGGATATCCGCCGCAAACTGGCACTTTTTTGCAACGTTGATATCGGCTCAGTGATTGAGGCAATCGATGCCGAAACGATTTACGATGTGCCGCTACTGATGGCCAAGGAAAAACTGGACACTACCGTAATGCTAAAACTTAGGCTGCCTGACCGCAAAGAGCCAGACTTGGCGCCGTGGAAAGCATTTTTAGGCAGGTTAAAGAATCCTGTGCACGAAATTAGGATAGGTTTGATAGGGAAATACCATGAATTGCAGGATGCTTATAAGTCTATTTTCGAGGCGTTTATCCATGCTGGAGCAGTAAATGAATGTCGGGTGCATGTGGTGCCGATTCACTCAGAGTCACTTGTTGGTGAGTACAAAGATGTAACCAAGAAACTGGAAGACTTGAATGGAATTTTGGTTGCACCTGGTTTTGGTGAACGGGGAATTGAAGGTAAAATCAACGCCATACGATTTGCACGGGAACAGAAGATGCCATTTTTTGGAATCTGTTTGGGTATGCAATGTGCAGTGGTGGAATTTGCGAAAAACGTGCTAAACCTTCCAGGGGCTTCAAGTACAGAAGTGGATAAAAAAGCAGAAAATCCGGTAATAGACTTGATGCCTGAACAGAAAAAAATAACCAAAAAGGGTGGCACCATGAGGTTAGGTGCTTATGCATGTGACATCAAAAAAAGTTCCAATGCTTACAAAGCCTACCGGGCTCTCCACATCACGGAACGGCACCGTCATCGGTACGAATTCAATAACGACTATTTACCCCAAATGGAAAAAGCGGGACTTTTGGCCACAGGTATCAACCAAGAAAACAACCTTGTTGAAATTGTTGAGTTAAAAGACCATCCTTGGTTCGTAGGGGTGCAGTACCATCCAGAACTTAAGAGTACTGTTGAATCCCCGCATCCGCTGTTTGTCGGCTTTGTGAAAGCCTGTTTGAAGTAGGCAAAGACCTCACACAGCATTGATTCTAGCTTATTTCAGCTTGGCAGAATGAAATGGCACCTCCTTTTTTATCCAATTCTCTTGATTGTCACACTTCTGGTGTGCAACAATCCATTTTTTTGGGACACCGTCCAGCTTGCTTCTAAACATGGACATTTCTTCTATGACACTAATTTTCAGTCACTTATCCTGCCCGAAGAAATAGATAGTGGGCATCCCCCTTTGTTTGGAATGTACATCGCTATTATCTGGAAGGTTTTTGGGAAAACCCTTTGCGCCAGTCACCTCTCCATGCTTCCGTTTATTTTTGGGATAGTCTATTTCCTGCATGCAATTGCAAGCCGATTGTTGGGGCAGCAATTGGCGATTTGGCTGATGTTGATTTGCCTCGCCGACCCTGTGCTTGCTAGCCAAATGGTATTGGTCAGTCCTGATTTGGTATTGGTATGTTGTTTTTTGATGGCCCTTTGGGCAATTTGGGATAACAGAATTATGTGGTTGGCATTGGCTGTAATTGGACTTGGGCTAATCAGTACCCGAGGAATGATGGTTGGGGTGGCATTGTACCTTTTCTCCATAATTGTGGCAACCGAAAAGATTAGTTTCAATCTTGTATCCCGAAAATTACTTCCCTTTCTGCCTGGAGGTGCGCTAGCAGCGAGCTACTTATTTTACCATTGGATGGAAGCTGGATGGATTGGATACCACGAAGGCTCTTCTTGGGCGCCAAGTTTTCAAAAGGTTGATTTTAAGGGCTTTGTATTTAATATTGGCGTGATGGTTTGGCGGTTTTTAGATTTTGGAAGAGTTTCGGTTTGGCTCGCAATTTTTGCAATCGGTTTCTTATCATTAAAAAGGTCAAACTGGAAATTGCCTAAAATTGACCGATTGAAAAGAGGATGGCAACTAATTTTCTTGTCAATATTGTTGTTCTTAGCTATCGCTCCTACGCAGTTATTTTACACTGGATTACTTGCTCATCGATATTTCCTTCCTTTCTTTTTGTCGTTGAGTATTTCATTGCTCTATTTTCTTGGTGATAATAATTTATGGGTTCCCAAAAAAAGCGTAATGAACTTAGTTTTATCCTTGATTTTCATTGTCTCAGCAACTGGCAACTTCTGGATTTATCCTCAAAAAATTGCGATGGGGTGGGATAGTACTCTGGCACATCTTCCCTGGGACAGTCTTCTTAATGAAACTGAAGACTACCTGAAGACCCAGAATATTTCACTGGAAATGGTCGGTACGGCTTTTCCTAATATTGGAAGTAGGGAAATTTATGAACTCAATGGCGAAACAAAAGGCTTTGTCGAGAAAGACCTAGAGAACAATTGTTATTTGCTTTTCTCCAATATCATGAATGATTTTTCAGATTTGGAGATTGATGAGCTGAATAGTAAATGGGAGAAAATTTTTGAACGTAAACGCGGTGGCGTAAAAATCATTTTGTACAAAAATCCAAAACGAAGTTTATGCGGAAATTGAGAATGGATGAACTAGATAGGGTTTCACCTGATGAATTTCGGGAACAAACAAAAATGCCTATAACGCTGGTTTTAGATGATATTAGGTCGGCGCTAAATGTTGGCTCGGCCTTTCGCACTGCTGACGCTTTTGCGCTAGAGAAAATTTATCTTTGTGGAATTACCGCCACTCCTCCGCACAGGGAAATTCTTAAAACTGCTCTAGGAGCTACCGAAACCGTTGTTTGGGAATTTGCCGAGAAAGCATCTGATGCAGTTTTGGCCTTGAAAAAAGAGGGGTACGATGTGTGTGCCATTGAACAAGTGGAAACTAGCTCAGGGCTGCAGGAATTTACTCCTAATCCAAATAAGAAAATTGCCATAGTGTTTGGCAATGAAGTCAATGGAGTGAATGAAAAAACCCTTTCTGTTTGTGAATTTTTCCTAGAAATTCCGCAATTTGGCACCAAACACTCCTTGAACGTAGCTGTTTGTATTGGAATAGTGGTCTGGGAACTTGTCAAAAAATTGATGTATTCACAAAAACAAAATTGAATAGAAATGAACTATTGGTTGATTAAATCCGAACCTGGAGAATACAGCTTTGACGACCTAACTAAAGATGGTACAACTGTTTGGAGCGGCGTCAGAAACTATGCTGCTCGAAACAATCTTCGTGCAATGAAAAATGGAGAGCTTGTATTGTTTTATCACAGTGTAGATGATAGAGAAGTAGTGGGAATTTGCAAAGTGTCTAAAGAATTCTATCCAGACCCAACTGCTGAAAGCGGAGACTGGTCGGCAATAGATGTTGTTCCGGTTCTTAAGCTAAACAATACCGTTCATCTTTCTCAAATCAAAAAAACGGACATGTTACAGAACATTGCATTAGTAAGGATTGGACGCTTGTCAGTGATGCCATTAGAAAAATCTGAGTTTGAAAAAATTCTCTTAATGGCAAATACAACAATTTGAATGCGTTACTTATTCTTTGGAGTCCGTCTTTAATGACAATGTTTGGAGATTGTGACGATTAATTTTTACGATTAAATTTATTAGGTGGGAGTTTTTGCAATAAAAATTCTTCTTTTTTCACTTTTTGTGACTTCAGGGTCAGTAGATAAATAACAATAACTACTACCATTAATGCCAAGTCTAGTACGCTATTGCTAATTTCTCTCGTAAAATGTTTAGGTATTGGTTTTAAGTTTTGTGACACCTTTTTCTTAGCAACAAGTTTTTTTTTTCAATTTATCCCATTATCTTTGAGACCGAATTTTTGATGTTATGCTGAATTAGCTGAAATTTTCTCCCCCTTACTTTTCCCTTAACCGATTTTGTTGGATATTAATCCAATATCTGAGCAATTCTCCTCTCAATTCCTCATTAGGACTATTTTATTTCTTAATACCTAGAGGAAGCTTGTCTCAATTCTCCCTTGGTCAATTTTATTTTGTTTTTCAATTAAGTTAAGGTTTTTCATCTTACAATTTTTGCAACCAAAACAAACACAAACATGAACAGCACTAGAAAAAGGATCCTAATTATTGAGGACCACGAAAGCATTCGATTACTATTGGGAACAATGTTGAGCAAATCCTACGATGTCATCACAACGAAAGATGGACTCGAAGGAATGGCTTGGCTTGTAAAAGGCAATCTTCCAGATCTTATCCTGCTCGATATGAGCATGCCACGACTCAGTGGCGATGAATTCCTTAGAAACATCCGACAAAGTGGCTTTTTTCGTGACATTCCTGTGATTGTTGTTTCCGGCAACGACGGTGAAGATGATGTTAAAAACTGCCTCCGTTGGGGTGTCGATGACTACCTGACCAAGCCATTCAACCCAATTTCACTAAAAAAACGGATTGAAAACGTTCTATACGAGTCTGAAGCATTAGTATTCAACTGATATTCCCCCCCCCAATTTAATTAAGTGAGACAAAAGGTTTTTAACCCTGGTAACAAATTAAAATCGGCATTATGAACTCAAATTTACCTTTGCAAGACTTGGATTCTGCTTTGGATGAAATTGTTGTCCTTGGCTTTGATGGTTCTTTTAACGAGTGTCTTATCAATACATCTGGCATTAATAATGGCTTTAAAATTCGAGAATTCGAAAATTCATTCCTTGCCTTCCAATGGCTGCACAATGCGGTCGCTACCCAACACAACCACGATTTACCCAAAGCGATTGTTTGTGAATTCGGTTCACTTGAGGAAGAAAATTTCCTCTTACTCCAAAACGTAAAAGAACATTCCCAGCTAAAGTACATCCCGCTAATTGCCATGAACCGTGATGGGCTCAACCATAAATTAGAGGCACTTAAATTAGGGTTTGATGACTACTACGATGTTCCGGTGCATTGGCAAGTATTGCGGGATAGGGTTGACTTTTTGACCCAATTTTTAAGAGATTTCGATACAGTATCCCTTGACGAGTCTGAACAGGTAGGCGTTCGTATCTCATTTGCCAAACGGCTGTTTGACATTGTGTTTTCTTTGGTTGCGATTCTGGCATTGAGCCCTATCCTTATTTTTGTGGCATTGGCCATAAAACTTGAGTCTAGAGGGCCTGTTATTTATCGTTCAAGACGGGTTGGGACTGGTTACCAAGTTTTTGATTTCTTGAAATTCCGTTCTATGTATCAAGATGCTGACCAACGACTGAATGATTTGCAACACCTGAACCAGTATTCTGCTAAAGAAAATATCGCTCTTTTTACCAAAA
>JAHEAS010000225.1 GCA_024642645.1 Saprospirales bacterium
AGCACAGCTTCGCCCGGCGACATTGCGCCAGCGCCGAGATTGGCAAGACAACCGTCGGAGGCGCCAATGGTCCAAGGCAAATCCGTGGGGATGCCCATGCTTTTGGCGGCTTTTGGCGTCATGTTTTTTAGGGTAAAAAGTGGAGACACATGCTGGGGCAACTGGGTCGGGGTGATGCCCGCAAACTCCAATGAAGGCTCATGCCAGTCGAGGCGAACAGCATCAAAAAGGCCAGTGGCAGAGGCCATGCTCTGGTCGGTGAGGTACACCCCAAACAACCGGAAAAGCAGGTATTCTTTTATTCCCAAAAACTGGTGGGTACGTTGGAAAATGCTGGGTTCGTGTTGGTGAAGCCAAGCGATTTTGGGCAGCGGCGACATGGGGTGGATGGGCGTGCCAGTGTGCCGATAAATGTTCTTTCCGAGCGGTGTCCCCTTGAGTTGCGAAGCAATATCGGCAGCCCGATTGTCGGACCAGAGGATGCTGTTGGTGAGGGGCTGCCCCTTTTCGTCCACGGCGATGAGGCTATGCATGGCAGCGCTGAGGGAAATGCCAGCAGGCACTTTGCCAAGCTTGGCTACCAGTTTTTTTATGGCTGAAATTACTGCACGGACAACTTGCGCTGGGTCTTGTTCCTGCCAATCCGGTTTGGGAGTGAGGGTGGGGTAGGGTCTCGTCGCCTCGCCCAATACCAGACCCGACTTGTCGAAAGCGACAGCTTTGGTGCTGGAAGTACCGATGTCGAGGCCAATGAAATACGTCATTTGCAATTGGGCTGTCAAAACCATCCAAGAATCAACAACTTGGAAGGCCATACAATTGGAAAGCCTAACTCCCGGAGCTACTGCTGTGCTTGTGCCCCGATTTTTTGTAATCAAAAGCTGCCCGGAACAGCGCCAGCCAACCACCCATGAGCAGCACGCCTCCTATGGGCGTCATTGGGCCGAGGATTATGGTGCTTTCCTTTAATCCAAAGGCTTCAGCCACTGCTAGCAGGTAAAGCGAGCCACTGAAAAACGCCATTCCCACCACGAACAGCCACCCTGCAATGTTTGTCCAGCGGTGGCTCAGGTATCGGCTGGTTATGGCCACAATGAGCAGCGCAAATGTGTGGTAGAATTGGTAGCGGACGCCCGTTTCAAAAATCTGGATTTCGTCTGGCGTCAGGATTTTTTTTAAAATATGCGCTCCAAAAGCACCCAGTGCAACGGCAAATAGACCGGAAAGCGATGCCAAGAGTAAGAATCTTCTAGTTTGCATTGAAAAATTTCGTTCGAGTTGGAAACTGTTGTCGGTGCAAAACTAGTGTTTTTGAAAGATGGCCATAGTTTTTTGCGAACTTATGGAGGATAAAGTCAAACTTGCCGTTTCTCAAAAAAATCTCCCCCTCATCCCCTACATTTGCTCCGCAGCAAATACACCTTTTACATGCAAAACGTCATTGAGCAATACCGCAACATCGTCATCCAGATAGCTACGCCATACAGCACCGGCACGGGTTTTCTGTTGCGGGAGGCCGGGGTTATCGTCACCAACGACCATGTGGTGCAGGGCAACCGAGAAGTGATTGTGGATGGTCCACTTTTGCCCCGCCAACTGGCCAAGGTTGTATTTAGCGACCCTCGCCACGACCTCGCCTTCATTGCAGCGCCGCCTTGCCCTGAAGTTCCAATTGCAGCATTGGCAGCCAGCAAAACCGTGTCGGTTGGGGATGTGGTGGTGGCCATTGGCCACCCGTTCGGGCTGAAGTTTTCGGCAACGCAAGGCATTGTGTCTGGCATAGAGTTTTTGCAGGATGACCTGCCGTACATACAACACGATGCGGCCCTGAACCCCGGCAACAGCGGCGGCCCGCTAGTCAATAAACAGGGAGAAGTCATTGGTGTCAACACTTTTATTGTGAATGGAGGTGAGAGTATGGGATTCTCATTGCCGGTGCGTTACCTAGCCGAGTCGCTGGCAATGTGGAAGCAGGGTGGGGGAAAGGTGGGTGCTCGTTGCCAGAACTGCAAGCAGGCCGTGTTCGAGCAGGTCAAGTCCGACGGATATTGTCCCAATTGTGGAGCACCGATAGAATTACCAAGTGAGGCCGAACAGTACGAACCAGCTGGCATTGCCCGCACCATCGAGGAGATTTTAGAGAAATGCGGCCACGATACCCGCCTCGCCCGCCGTGGCCCCAACGTTTGGGAGGTACGGAACGGCAGCGCAAATATCTTCGTCAGTTACTATGAACCCAATGGCCTCATTGCTGGAGATGCTATTCTCTGCGACCTGCCGACAACTAATATTCAACCCGTTTACGAATATTTGCTTCGTCAAAACCATGAACTGGAAGCCCTGAGCTTTAGCGTTCGGGGGCAGGAAATTGTCCTTTCGCTGGTCATTTTTGACCGCTACCTGACCCTCGAAACAGGCATGAAGCGTTTCCGCAACCTCTTCAACAAGGCTGACCATTATGATAATTTGTTGGTGGAGCAGTTCGGAGCAGCGTGGAAATTAGAATCTGGGAATTGAGCATTTAGGTCGGTCAATATTTTCTCAATTTCGAGGCAAAACCTACAATCACTTATGAATAAATCACCCAACCTGCGACCCGCCACCATCAACGACGTGCCACTCATTCTTCAGTTCATTCGAGAATTGGCTGAATACGAACGGATGCTGGACGACGTAGTCGCAAACGAAGAAATGCTTCGGGAATCGCTTTTTGGCCACCGCCCAGCGGCGGAAGTCATTCTTTGTCATGAAGGGGAAGTCCCGGCAGGGTTTGCGTTGTTTTTTCACAACTACTCCACATTTAGAGGGAAGTCTGGAATCTATTTGGAAGACTTGTTTGTGCGCCCGCAGTTCCGTGGGCGGGGGTATGGCAAATTATTACTGGCCACCCTCGCCAAGCTGGCCGTGGAACGCAATTGTGCCCGCCTTGAATGGTCGGTACTGGATTGGAACACGCCTGCCATTGATTTTTATAAAAGCCTTGGTGCCTTGCCGATGAACGAATGGACGGTGTACCGACTGACCGGAGATGCGCTGGAGGAATTAGGCACAACCTAATCCCCTAATTCCCCAATTCCCCAATCCCCCCTCAATACGCAAACTTTATCGAGAACAAAGACCCTTTCAGTTCCGGTTTGCTCAAATCGACGGAGATATTGAGGGGCGTATCCTTGATGGAACGCTTGAGCTGCCCTGCCAAGCTGAGCACATCCTGACCGCTGGAGGTTTTTTCAAAAGAAAAGCCCCGGAACTCAAAGCCTTGCGGCTTGCCATATTCCGGCTCTACCTGAGTGCAGTAACTTTGGAGGTTCTCAGGTTTGCTGGGAGCCATCACCATGGGGTCGAAAAGGGTGTAAAGGCCCTCGTAATCACCATCTATCAACAATTTCGAAGCCTCCTCAATGGCAGGGTAGCGGGCGGCTACCAGGTCCAATTGCTTCATGCTGTATGGAAATTTGACGGTCGTATCTTGCAGTTCAGCCTTTAATACGAGGTGTTCGTAGCTAGGCTTTTCAGTCCCCATATTTTTATAAAAAACCCAAGCGGCACGGGAGGCGTGCAGCTTTAGCAGGTCGGGTTCTTGGTCAAAAACGGCACTGTGGGATATGTTCAGTTCCATCGCACGACCGTCTTGGGAGAGTGTCCCCGTAGCTTGTCCGCTGAGGGCAGTGCCAGCCAGGAGCACGGCCTTTTGTTCCACATCAGTGAGCGAGTTGCTAGTCCGTGGCGTGTTTTGGCTTGATTCTTCGGAAGTATTTGGCTTGCAGCCGAGCAGGCAGGCAAGTAGGCAAAGGAGGAATGTATTTTTCATGATTAGATTTCTTTATGGTAAAATTCATTTCTGAAACTGCGCGCAAGTTTACAAATTGACATTGTAATTTCTTTAATTTTTGGAAAAACCGCTACCTTGTTGCCTTCAAACCATTGAACAAGCCCTTCGCCATTTCGCCATTTTTTCACCAAAATTTTTGAAAAACATGAGAGCAACCGTTACTTGTCTGCTGGCCTTCTTCGCAATGGTCATCAACCCGCTTTTTTCTCAAACCGTGCTAGATGCGGTGGTCAAGATTACCGCCACTGTCGATATCAACGAGCCCATGGTGACGCTTACCTGGGAAAATCCTGCCCCATCTGATATTACGATTTTCCGTAGGGATGATGGCTCTGATGTTTGGCTCATTTATTTTCAGGAAAACCCAAGTACGGAAACCACCGCCGATGACCCCTTTGTTGCCGTTGGAGGAACTTACGAGTATGGCATCCAGCGAATAATTAATGGCGTCACTGCCTTCGGTTATATTACTGTAAAAGTGGAGGCGCCACTGGTGGAAGATAGGGGAGTCATGTCCCTTTTCGTGGAGGAAGCACTTGAAATCCCTTTGGCCACTGAGTTGGAGCGGCTAAAGCTCGACCTCATCGGTGATGGTTGGCGGGTGATGGAGCACAGCGTGCCGCAAAGTGCCACTGTTGCAAGCATCAAGTCCCAAATTCTGGATGACCTCAACAACATCGGGAACAACACCGTGTTTTTTTTTGGTGAAATACCCGTGCCGTACTCCGGCAACGCAGCTTGGGACGGCCACCCCGACCACCAGGGGGCATGGCCTGCTGACGCTTATTATGGCGATATCCAGAGCGCAAACTGGACGGACAACACCGTCAACACCGCCAACAACGGTACCCAACCGAGCCGTCCCGAAACCGTCAACGTGCCCGGTGATGGCAAGTTCGACAACAATTTCGTGCCTACTCATTCTGAGATTGCCGTTGGTCGGGTGGATTTTTCCAACCTCTCGGAAACCACCTTCGGCACCACCCGCACGGAACTCTATCGCCGCTACCTCGACAAGAACCACAACTGGCGCTCGAAGCAATACACCGTGGAAAACAAGGCACTGGTGGACGACAATTTCGGCTACTTCGGTGGTGAGGCTTTTGCTGCCAATGGCTACCGCAACGGCTACCCGCTCGTGGGTGCCAACAACGTACAGGCTGGCGATTTTTTCAACGATACCGACGATGGCCAGAGCTTCCTCTTTGCTTATGGCACTGGCGGTGGCTCCTACACCAGCGCCGGCGGCGTGGGTACCAGCGCCCAGTTTGCCAGCGATACCGTGAATGCGGTGTTCGTACAGCTTTTCGGCAGCTATCACGGCGATTGGGATTATAACAACAATCCCTTCATGATGAGCGCCTTGGCATCCAAGGGTGGCATCCTGAACTGCGCTTGGGCAGGTCGCCCCCATTGGTTTACCCATCCATTGGGGGCAGGTGAAACGATTGGCTACTGTGCATTACAGACCCAAAACACCTGTGAAATTCCTGGCTATTTCAACAGTTTTGGTGCCTGCGGTGCGCATGTGAGCCTGCTCGGCGACCCCAGCATCCGGGCGCAGGTGGTGGCTCCAGCGAGCAATGTGGTGGCTGCGCAAATTTGCAACAATGTTGAACTCAACTGGACTGCATCGAACCAAACAGGCATGGTGGGCTACCATGTTTACCGGGCAAATGTTTTCAATACCCAATATTATGCTCGCCTCACTTCCACGCCCGTTACCTCGACGACCTTCACTGACGATTCACCAAACATTGGCGACAATTTTTACTTCGTAAAAGCCGTGGTCCGGGAAGAAACACCGAGCGGGATATTTTTCAACACGAGTACTGGAGCGCCAGCTAGCCTGAACGTGGTGGAGGTGACACCGCCAACCACCAACGTGCCAATGTTCATAAACCTGACTTGTACCAACCCTACTGTTGTGCTCAACCCCTGTACGCCCCCACTGATATGTTTTGTGTCAGGGCCAGGCGTATCTTCAAACGCCCCAGTGACCATTAACCAACAAGGGGTTTATATAGTCACCACCACCGATGCTACCACTGGCTGCACAGTGGAAGACGTGGTGTTGGTGCTCCTTAATGACATTACTCCCAGCAACGTTACTGCGGCAATGGGTAATGTAAATTGCGCAGCACAAACCACCCAACTGATGGGAAACAGTACTACGCCTGGCATTAGTTATGCATGGAGCGGTCCGGCTGGGTTTACCTCATCATCACAAAACCCGACTGTAACGGAGGAGGGCGTTTACCTGCTCACCGTCACCAATACCTCTAATGGCTGCACTGCTACTGCGAACATTACGGTGCCGCCGTTTGATATGCCCGATGCCTCGGCTTCAGGCGGCGCAAT
>JAHEAS010000226.1 GCA_024642645.1 Saprospirales bacterium
GAGAAACAAATAACAAAAAGGCATTGCGGTCAACGGCTATTGGGGAAATTCGCTATACTATCTGCAGCACTTCCAGCATCAATTTCGATGCTTTTTCTGTTTGCAAAATACTGACCCCCCAATCCGCAATCCGCAATCGAAAATCCGTAATCGAAAAATGAAAGCTTTCATCTTCCCCGGTCAAGGTTCCCAGTTTGAAGGTATGGGAAAAGATATGTACGAGAACAATGGCTACGCCAAAGAACTGTTCGAACAGGCCAACGAAATACTTGGCTATCGCATCACCGACGTGATGTTTGAGGGTGACGCCGAGTCGTTGAAACAGACAAAAATTACCCAACCAGCTGTATTTCTCCATTCCATCATTCGGGCAAAAATGGCAGGAGCTGACTTCCAGCCCGGAGCGGTTGCTGGCCACTCGCTAGGCGAGTTTTCTGCGCTTGTGGCGGCAGGCGGTATGTCCTTTGAGGATGGCCTGAAGCTAGTACAACAGCGGGCGATGGCCATGCAACGGGCATGTGAAATGACCGAAGGTACCATGGCTGCCGTGCTTGGCCTCACCGATGAGGTGGTGGAAGAAATTTGCGCCGGCATCGAAGCGGTGGTTGTGCCAGCCAATTACAACTGTCCCGGACAACTTGTCATTTCTGGCTCGGTGGCCGGCATCGAGGCTGCTGTGGCAAAATGCACGGAGGCTGGTGCCCTCAAGGCCATCGTATTGCAAGTGGGGGGGGCATTCCACTCGCCGCTGATGCACCCTGCCCAGGAGGAATTGAAGGCAGCATTGGAGGCGACGAACTTTGAAACCCCAATTTGCCCAATTTACCAAAACGTAAACGCAATGCCGGAAACGGAGCCGGAGCGAATCTGTCAAAACCTCGTTGACCAGTTAACTGCTCCCGTTCGTTGGACTCAAACCATGCAAAACATGATTGCCGCAGGGGTTAGTGAGTTTGTGGAAGTAGGCGGAACGGGCAAGGTACTTCGTGGTTTTGTGGCACGGGTTGACAGGAGATTCCCGACGGCTACGCTTTGATGGCAAAACCACAGTTGTACTTTGCGCAACCAGTTTAAAGAATTTGCATTTCTGAAATTCTCGCTGCAATTTGGCGCTTGTAAATCACGAACATGGAAGAGACTAAAATCCAGGGTGGAAGTATTTTATTGGCCGAGCCATTCATGCTCGACCCCAACTTCAAGCGCACGGCAGTACTGCTTTGCGAACACAATGAAGAGGGCAGTATTGGGTTCATTTTGAACAAAAAACTCGATATGCGGGTGGATTCATTGGTTAACGATTTTCCAGAGTTTAACTCAAACGTGTATTTTGGAGGGCCTGTTCAGACAGATACCATTCACTATATCCACAATGTCGGCGACCTTTTGGAAGAAAGCCGGAAGGTGGCAGATGGCGTTTGGTGGGGCGGCGATTTCGAGCGGCTCAAATTTTTGATTGCTTCCGAGTTGATTAAGCCTGAAAATATCAAGTTTTTTGTTGGATACTCAGGTTGGTCGGAGGGCCAGTTGGAGGAAGAAATGGGGACTGGCTCTTGGGTTCCTGCCCACATGCACCCCAACTATGTTTTCAAGTCAAAACCAGACTCACTTTGGTCACAGGTCATGTCCAACAAAGGCGACCTCTTTACGGTCATAGCCAGTATGCCTGATTCTGTGACTTACAATTAACCCTATTATTAATTCAAGTTGCGGATAATTTAAGACTTGAGCTGGTTGATGGGGGTTATGTGGTTGATAAGGTTTGATTTTACCCCAAGCTGCTAAATGTCAACCTTTATCAACTAAATCAACCCATATCAACCAGCATCCACAACTTAGGGTATTATTAAAGAGTTGTTTGTCTTTTCCCCACCTGAATTTTTATCGCAAAATACTGCCAACCCAACCCTTTCACCTTTCCTTCCTGTCTCCCATTCTGAGAGGTTTCTGATTTTAACATAAACCCGCTTGCAGGGAATCCTAACCATTGATACCTTGTCAGGAATTTTTAACAAAAAAAAACTGACATGAAAGAAAATAAGCTGTTTACGCTACTCCTGCTGCTATTGGTTATTTGGATACCAGCAAAAGCCCAAACGTCTAGCATTGACATCGTCACCATGAAAGATGGCAAAACCTGGACCGGGAAAATCATGCAATATTCACCTGGCAGCATCCTCCGAATTGAACTGACGGACGGTACTATTGTAGAGGTTGCTGATGATGAAGTTTCCAAGATTCAGCAGGGGGTGGAGCTACCAAAAGAGGAAATAAAAAAGAAACCCCTTCATTCTTCGGAGATGACCAAAATGGCGAAAACACGTGGCTTTTATGCAACATCCATGCTTTCGTTTGCAGGTGGAAACAGCAACAGTGAGGGAATATCCCTTGGTGCTGGTTTCAGTCAAGTTTTTGGGATTCATATTAACCAGTACTTGGGCATTGGCGGCGGATTTGGCATTGACAATTATTCCCGGAGGGGTGAAACCGTTTACCCGCTGTTTGGAGAAGTAAGAAGTTTATTACCCTCTAAAAAAAGCACGGGCAATTTTTACTTGCTAGCAGCCGGCGGATATGCTTTGGGATTTCCAAGAAAACGCCTTGACATTACGGATTCAAAGGGTGGGGTAGTAGGGTATGCAGCCCTTGGCTACCGGGCCGTTTCAGCCGAGGGGCTTGATATTAACATAGACATTGGCCCAAAATTCCAACGGGCACATTTTGAACGGAAATTATACAATGGCGATGTAGAGTTTCGGGATATTGATTTCAAACGCATCGTAGTTAGGGTCGGTGTGGGGTTTTGGAAATGAAATGCTACTTAAAATGACCTAGGATATTGTTGAAAATCAATTGATTATTGAATGACTTAGCAAACTGGAATTTCATTTGTTTCAAAAACCACAACATACCGATGAGGCATTGGTGAAAGGATGCGTTGCCAATGACCGATACTGGCAGGAGCAGTTTTACCGCCGCTTTTTCCCAGCCATGATGGAAATGTGCCTCCGTCGAACGGATGACCGGGATGAAGCGATGTCCATTGTCAACAACGGGTTTTTAAGGGTTTTCAAGAAAATACACCTCTATTCTTTCAAGGGTTCTTTGGAAGGTTGGGTGAGAAGGTTGGTTTGGCACAGTTTGGCCGACTACTTTCGAGACCAACAGAAATACGTTCATTTTCTAGTTTTTGAAGAGCGGGACGAGCCAGTACATACCAGCCCAGCCAGCCAACTTTATATTGATGACATACTTGGGATGGTAAATGCACTGCCCCCTGCCAGTGCTGCTGTTTTTCGGCTTTATGCCATAGAAGGGTATTCCCATGCTGAGATTGGCGAGCAACTTGGCATCAGTGACGGCACCTCAAAATGGCATCTTTCGACCGCTCGACAGCAGCTCAAGAAAATGATTCATCAACATGAAATGCGGAATTATGTCAGATAAACCTTTACATATTGACGAGAAATTTACTGATCAAGCGTGGGAAGGGATGCGCCACATGCTAGACCAAGAGATGCCCGTGCCACCGGGAAAACGACGGCCCTTTTTGGTTTTTTGGTGGCTTGGGTTACTGGCCGTCGGACTTTTGGTAGGGGCTGGTTATATGTTGTTTGGTAAAAAGGCAGCAGCTCCGGTGGCGCCCAACCAGCCAATTGCGGGTTCGAGTATGTCCCAGTTTCCTCAACAAATTGAGGCATCCACCATGCCGAACAATGAGCCAATCGCTTCAGAAAAAATGCCGGCAGACATCACTCCAACTCAAGCAAAAGGTACCCCAAGAATTCAACCATCAGCCATTGGCAATAAGCTAAACAAGAACAACTCATCAATAGGGAAAGCGCTATCTGGTGCTGAGAGAGCAATGAAAAATAATAATGCTGAAACATTACTGAATAGCGGATTGCAATCAGTAGAATCCGCTGTTTCAAATGATTCTTCTAATACCCAGGGAATGCCTGTTCTGTATGAGCCGGTTGCTAATTCAGGAATAAATCCGCTGCCAAACTTTCTCATTCCAGCATTTTCTTCCCCATTAAATAGCGATCTAAAAGTTCCTGCATTTTCGACTAAAAAAATAGGCTGGGATTGGGCTATCCAAGCCAATGCTATTGCTGTTCCAAATCTAAGTGGAGGTGGTTTTTCGGTTGGTGTAGCAGCTGACAAGTATTTCGTTGCCGATAAATTGTCTTTTGGAGTCGGGATTGGCTACACTTATTTGCGCCAACCAATCATCGCAAATACTTTTGATAATTCCGTTTCGGAAAATGCAAATGACAATATCATTTATGAAAATGCTGAGCTAACTTCCTTTGATGCGACGGGAGTAGCTTTAACAACAACATTAAAGAGGAATTTGAATCTTCATTACCTAACTGTGCCTATCCAAATAAATTACTGTTTTGCAAAACAGTTTAGTGCCAATGTCGGCCTTAACACGGGTATTTTACTTTCCTCACCATCAGATTATACCCAAGATGGCATTTTAAATAACAGAATTTGGCAAAAGCAGCGTGATTCAAAAACTGGAACGACTTCCAAGGTTTCAATTCTGGATGCTGCAGTTACAGTCGGATTTGGGTTTCGGTGTTCAAAAAGAACCAGTTTGCATCTCGAATACCTCCACGGTCTGCGAGATGTTTTACCCGAAAACAATGCTGGTGATTACAACCGGGTAATAAAAGTTGGGGTACAGTATAAATTGAGAAGCAGACGCTAACTTGCGGGCGAATCGGCTCTGCTTTCAATGAGCGAGCTACAAATCACCGCACCATGTTGACTTGTCAAAAACACTTGTTTTCCATTCCTGACGAGATTTCCTATCTCAACTGTTCGTACATGTCTCCCATACCTGAACCTGTAGAATTTGCTGGCTATCAAGCAATTGCGAGAAAGACGATGCCGTATGAAATTCTGATTCCCGATTTTTTCGAACCAGTAAACCATTTAAAATCACTTTTCTCGAAACTCATAAATTGTGATGATCCAGAACGCATCGCCATTGTCCCATCAGTGTCGTATGGTATTTCATCTGTTGCAAAAAATGTGAAAATTAGCGCTGGCCAAAATATCGTAGCAATTGACGAAATCTTCCCAAGCAACTTCTATCCTTGGCGAAGGCTGACGATGGAAAATGGGGGCGAAATAAAAGTAGTTAAGCGTCCAGATAAAATAGAAGGGCGGGGTAGGGTATGGAACGAACGCCTCCTCGAAGCCATTGACCATCACACAGTTGTGGTGGCTGTGCCGAATGTTCACTGGGCAGATGGTACCCTGTTTGACTTGCGAGCCATTCGGTTAAGGGCCAACGAAGTTGGAGCAATGCTGATAGTTGACGGCACTCAATCTGTGGGGGCATTGCCTTTCAATTTGGCTGAGATTCAGCCAGATATGCTGGTGTGTGGGGGATACAAATGGTTACTAGGTCCCTACAGTATGGGTATGGCCTATTTTGGTGAGCGGTTTGATAACGGAGTGCCCATTGAGGAGAGTTGGATGAACCGCAAGGACAGTGAACGTTTCGAGAATTTAACAACTTACCAAGATGCCTATAACCCCAAAGCTCACCGCTACAACATGGGCGAAAACAGCCAATTTATTGGGGTGCCCATGCTCACTGCGGCACTTGAATTGATACTGGGCTGGGGTGTAGAGAATATTCAGGAATATTGTAAAAACCTGTCCGCTCCATATATCCAAAAACTAGTTGAACTAGGGTTTCATTTGGAACAAGAAGCCTTTCGCTGTAATCACTTAATAGGTATAAGATTGCCCTCTGAAATAAATTTGGAAGGGGTAAAAAATGCTACTTTACAACGAAACGTTTACGTGTCTTACCGTGCAGGCGCCATGCGAATTTCTCCCCACCTATACAATGAGCCCAAGGATTTTGAGCGATTGGTGGAGGCAGTGGAGGCCGTCATAAAAAATTGATTTCTTGCGTATGAAAAACCCGAGATTCTTATTTTCGATAGTTTTTTCGCTGTGTTTACTGTCGAATTGCCTTGGACAGCGCATTGTTACCGCTAAACTTTACGGACATCTGGCGCTTAATGATGGCATTTCTGTTCCAATTTTCGAGGAGCCAAATGGCCAAATCCTTCGGTACAAATGGATGGCACCCGCCATTAGATTTCAGTATGATAGCAACCGATATATTGAATGGGAACTGACTGATTTGG
>JAHEAS010000227.1 GCA_024642645.1 Saprospirales bacterium
AAAATCCAGCACTTCGATGCCTTGTTTTTCGAGCATGCGAATGATGCTGTCTTTGTATGGGTAGCCTGCGTGGTCGCAACCGATAGCTATTGTCATTTTATTTAGTTGTTAAATTATTGAGGGCTTGTAGGCTTTATTTGAAATTTCTCAATCGCCTGAGTTCTCAATAACCTGTTTTTTGGTTCCAGATTTCCCAAGCTCTTTCTGCCTGCAAATATAGCATAGGCAACCCGTTCTGTATATGACAACCTGCTGATTCGGCTTTGGAGAGGAACAAGGTTTTGGGAGGGTTGTAAATAAGGTCGAAGAAGTAATGGTTTGGCCCAGCTAGTTCATAAGGTATTGGTGGGCAATCGTTTATGTTTGGCGCCATACCCAACGGCGTTGCGTTGATGATTAGTTTGTGAGCGTAAAAAATTGCTGGCGAAATATTTTCATAAGCGATGGTAGTTAAACTGGATTGGCGTGATACCACCTGAAATTGTATGCCTAATTTTTTAAGTACAAATTGGGTGGCTTTTGATGCTCCGCCTGTACCGAGGACAAGCGCATTTATTTCCAACAGCCTGGAATATGGCAAAAAATCGAGGAGTGATTTTTCGAAGCCGTAAACATCAGAATTGTAACCAGTCATGTGCCCATTTTCTATTTTAATCACATTGACGGCGCCGATTTCAGCCGCTTCTTCAGAAAGCTCGTGGAGGTATGGAATCACTTGGGATTTGTAAGGGCTGGTTACATTGAGGCCCTCTAATGCTGGAATATCGTTCAGCAGTTTGGGCAGTAAGTCAATTGATAGCAAGGGGAAGGCATCATAGCGGCAATTTTTCAGCCCTTCTTTTTCGAATTTATCTGAAAAATAGCCCGGTGAAAAGCTTTGGGAAATTGGAAATCCAATGAGGCCAAATCGCCTAATCTTGGTAGGGATAGAAACGTGATTTGTCATTTATGCGCAAGTTTCCTTGATTGATTTTTGGTGCAATTTGCACAGCACCAATTTAAATTGTACTTTTGAGAACAGTTTTGTTGGAGGTGCAACTCAATTTTTTCACTGTAATAATAATTTAGTCTGCATTTCTACTTCTCCCCGATTGAAAAATTCCCCCTTTTTTAGCAATTAATTGGACGAAAAAACATTCGTAATACGAATGTGCATTTCCGTCTCACACTACTTAGGATTCACATAATAAATCATTGGTTTCCAGTGATTTACTGATTCGTTATTTTGGAATTGGAACAAACACTAACAAGCAATCGCTATGAGCAGTACACGTATCCTATTGGCCGATGATCACCAAATGTTCCGCACAGGTGTGGCAACCCTTTTGGCGAAGGAAGTGAGTTTTGAAGTAGTCGGCGAAGCAAAAGATGGCGATGAAGTAATCCGCCTCGCTTGTCAACTTCAACCAGATGTCATCGTGATGGACATCCACTTACCTGTGATAGACGGAATCGCCGCTACTCGAAAAATAATAACGAAATTCCCCGCTGCACAAATCCTTGCCCTGACTTCCTTTGAAGCTGAGGACTATGTTGTGAATATGCTACGAGCTGGGGCAAAGGGTTATATTTTGAAGGAAGCCCCGTACGAAGAATTGGCGCTAGCGATTAGAACCATTGCCAATGGTAGCAGCTATTTTGCAAAAGAAATATCGGTAAAAATCTTCGCTATGCTTGAGAATGTGGGCCGCCCTTCAGCCTCGAAGGAGCCTGCTGAAAAAGCTTCGCTGACCGAGCGGGAAATTGAAATTCTGGAGCACATTGCTGCAGAGAGAACTAACAAAGAAATCGCCGCCCTTCTTTTCATCAGCCCTCGTACCGTAGAGACTCATCGCCGGAATCTAATTCATAAACTCAAAGTCAAAAACACCGCTGGATTGATGAAATTTTACCTCAGCAATTTCAAGAACAAAAGCGAATTTAGATAAAAAAAGAAGTGCTTAGTTGCTTCCGAGCAGATTCTGGCTAACGTGCTTTTGACCATTTGTTTTTCGCTGCTTACCTTACTAATTCGCCAGCACCTTGGCGAATAATTTCAATTTCGTCATTTGAGCAGTCCACTAGGGTAGAGGGTATCTGGCCGCCCATCCCGCCACCAATTATTAAGTCGGTGTTGTGCTCAAAATGCTCCTTGAAATCCAGCGGGTCGGTGAAATATTCATCAAAATCATCGTCTTCCCGATCAATTTTTAAGGAAGCGCTGAGGATGGGCCTCCCCAATTCTTCTACCAAGGCCAAGGCGATTTTGTTGTTTGGAATACGGATGCCTATGGTCCTTTTCCGGTTTTTAAAAAGCTTGGGAACTGAATTGCCGGATCGCAAAATAAAGGTGAAAGGGCCGGGTAGGTTTTTTTTCAACATCCTGAAAATTTCATTGTCTATCTGCCAAGCATACTCAGACACTTGACTTAAGTCCTTGCAAATCAACGAGAGCATTGCCCGGTCGGGGTCAAGATGCCTTATTTTGCACACCATTTCGACCGCTTTGTGGTTGAAAATATCACAGCCTAAGCCGTAAACCGTATCAGTTGGGTAGATGATGATACCACCATCACGCAGCACGTCGGCAGCCTGCTTGATTTTGCGAGGCTCTGGAGAGATAGGATGAATTTCGACGAACATAATTTTCTAACTATGAAAGTAAAAGGATAGCATAAAAAGTGATTGTCTTGAATGGCTAGGGCTATCTTCGCACAAACATCAAAACTAAACCGCTCAATAACGGTAAATTATGAAAAAAAACACCTTTCTATTGTTATTTATGTCATTGTTTTTTGCCTGCCAATCTGGACCAGACAAAGCTGAAATGACAAAATCCATCCAAACCTTGGAAAATGAAATTGGAGCTGCAACCCAGCCACCACCTGATAAAACGGAAGCGCTGCAAAACGCCCTGATTTCCTACGCAGATGCGTTTCCAGAGGATAGCAATTCTGTGAAATACTTATCAAAAGCTGGGGAGACAGCAAGACTGCTTCACCAATATGACAAGGCCTTTGAGATATTTGGGAAAATCGAAAAGAATTACCCCGGTACCAAGGAAGCTGCCGCTGCAATGTTCATGAAAGGTTTTACACTTGACAATGACTTGAAGAAGTTGGATGAGGCAAAAACAGCTTACGAAGCTTTTTTGCAAAAGTATCCAAATGACGAGTTTGCGGACGATGCGCAATTCTTATTGCAAAACTTAGGTAAGTCTCCAGAAGAAATAATAAAAGGCTTTGAAAAAAAAGTACAATAAAAAAAAGCAGGGTATCAATGAAAATTGACCCCTGCGTAACCCCAAAAAACCAAATGAAAACAATCTACATATCTCTTTAAGGCAGTTGCCTCTTTATTATTTAACCCAACAACAATGTCACGGAAATGATGTTGAAATTTTTGTTGTTTTTACTAAGACATGAAACCATCAAAAAGTAACAGACTAGGTTGTTTTTTTTAGAATTTTTTTTTCCTGTCCAGTAAAAGTAGGAGTAGAGATGACCTTTGCTCCTGTAAATGCGCCTAATAGGGCTTTTTAGTATCCGAATGGGCACACTTTGTACAATTGTCCAAGAAAGATTTGGCCTTCAAACAAAATGATTTTGTCAAAACTTAGAAAAATATTTGTTTGCTCCAGTTGTGGAGCGACGTCTCCAAAATGGATGGGCCAATGCCAAAGCTGCAATGAGTGGAATACCATCATTGAAGAAGTAGTGATGAAAGAGACGGCGCCAGAGGAACGGAGCAAAATTTGGAAAGGACCAAACGGCGGGAACCGAGACCCCCAACCTGTCGCCTTGCCGGATGTCCAAACTGGAAATACCCACCGACTCGAAACCGTGGATAAAGAGCTGAACCGGGTGCTTGGCGGCGGCATTGTGAGTGGTTCGCTCATTTTGATTGGAGGCCAACCCGGCATTGGGAAATCAACGCTGATGCTGCAACTGGCGCTGCGCATCAAGGCCAAAATCCTGTACGTGAGCGGTGAAGAAAGCGAGGAGCAGATAAAAATGCGGGCTGACCGACTGGGTGGGCAAACCTCGGAATGTTTCCTTCTGACGGAAACAAACACCGCCAAAATCTTGACCCATGCCCAAAACTTGGCGCCCGACCTAATCATTATTGACTCCATCCAAACCTTGTCTTCCCCGCATATTGACAGCACGCCGGGCAGCATCTCGCAGGTGAGAGAGTGCGCAGGTGATTTGCAGCGCTTTGCGAAGGAAACCAACATCCCGGTTTTTCTAATTGGGCATATCACCAAGGATGGTTCGATAGCTGGTCCCAAATTGTTGGAGCATGTCGTGGATGTGGTGCTGCAATTTGAGGGCGACCGCAACTACACCTACCGAATCCTGCGGACGCTAAAAAACCGCTTTGGCTCCACCGACGAACTTGGTATTTATGAAATGCAGGAAAGCGGCTTACGTGAGGTCTCCAATCCTTCAGAACTGCTACTCTCACAAACGGAGGAGGAACTGAGTGGCAGCAGCGTCGCCGCTACCATGGAAGGCATGAGGGCCATGCTCATCGAAACGCAAGCACTGGTCAGCACAGCGGTTTTCGGAACACCACAACGCACGGCAACTGGATTCGACCTACGCCGTTTGAGTATGCTTTTAGCGGTGCTGGAGAAGCGGGGCGGATTCCCTTTTTCACAGAATGATGTATTTCTCAACCTTGCTGGGGGCATCCGGGTGGAAGACCCCGGCATTGACCTTGCCATAGTTGCAGCATTGATTTCGTCGCTTCAGGATGTGGCAGTTACGAAAGATACCTGTTTCGCTGGCGAGGTCGGATTGAGCGGGGAAATTCGTGCGGTGAGCCGCATTGACCAGCGCATCCAGGAAGCAGACAGGCTGGGCTTCAAGCAGATGTTTATTTCAAAATACAACACCAAAGGGCTGGATACCAAGCGCTACAAGATTGAAATCAAGACGATTGGGAAAATTGAGGAATTGTATCGGTTGCTGTTTGAGTAGGATTTTGATTACCTTTCAACACACTGCACCATCTCCACATCCTCCACAAATCCGCTGCACAGGCACTTGAAGCGGACGCTTTGCCCGACTTCATATTTTTTTTCACTTTGCCCCGGTTTTTGGTCAAAACGACAACGCACCCCGTGTGCAGGGTCGGTGGTGCGCAGTTTTACAGAGGTTCCATTCTCTCCTTTTTGCATGGTCGAAACGACGCCCGTTACTTCCGTAATCTTGTTCAAGTATTTTTCATTGGCGCCTGTTTCATCCTGAATAAATTCAGCAAACAACTGGGCTGCTTCCACTTTCAATTCCGTTGGCTGTTCCGAGATGGTCGCAGGGCTTGTGCTCGGCCCATTTCCCCGAAAAAATAGAAAGGCAACTACCAGCAAGGCTAGTACCAGAAATAAAGGCAACAGTTTTTTCATAAAAAGCATGTTATTTGTTCCGAAAGCCCGAAGGTCACAACAATCTAGCAATTCAACAATAATAACAATCACATCCATGCTTCAAAAAAAACTCACCCTCTACGGCCTCACGATGATTGCAGTGGGCTCATGCATTGGTTCCGGCATTTTTGCTACACCTGGGCAAATTGTCGATGCTGTACCGAATGCCACGTTGGTACTGGCAGTTTGGGCATTGGGCGGGGTAATTGCACTTACTGGGGCATTGACGTTCTCAGAACTCGGCGGGATGTTCCCAAAGTCGGGTGGGGTGTATGTGTATTTAAAGGAAACCTATGGTGAACTAGCGGGATTTCTTTACGGCTGGGTGATTTTATTGGTGATAAATACTGGAGCATTGGCAGGGCTTTGCGCCGCCTTTGCAGATTATATGCGGATTTTTGCGCCTCAAATGAGCGCAGGGGAAAAAACAGCCATCGCTGCCATGACCATGCTGGTGTTGACCGGGGTGAATGCACTCGGTGTCAACGTCAGCCAAAGCCTATCCAACCTTTTCACGGGACTTAAACTCTTGGCGATAGCTGGCATAATCATAGCTGCCTTCGTTTTTTTTGATGCGGCAAAAGTCCACGTGGATTTTTCTTTAAACCATAATCTGCCCACCAACTTAACCACCGCTATGCTGACCGGGCTTATCGGCGTATTGTTCTCAGTGGGAGGTTGGCACCATGCCTCATACGTTGCCGGTGAGGAAATAGATGCCCCTCGGACTGTGCCTAAGGCCATGTTT
>JAHEAS010000228.1 GCA_024642645.1 Saprospirales bacterium
GTTTATTAGTGTACCATTGTTCTTAAAATTGGTGGTGTTGATTATGGTACCACTGTTGTTCAAAGTGCCGCTATTTGTCACCTCACCAAAGTTCTTGATGTTCCCTGTATTATTCAACACAGCACCCGTATTGTTTACCAACTTTGCCGTTCCCGCGTTGTCAATTGTACCTGGATTGTCGAAAATGCCATTGTTGGTCAGTTTACCGTCGTTGTCATAAGTCACTTTACCATTATTAGTAAACGTAGCATTGTTTACAACGCACCCGACATTATAATTGACAAAGCTGCCCATGTTGTTCACATTGGCATTGATGGTGATATTACCAGCATTCATGATTGTGAAGTCAACCGTCATAGCCACTGAAATGGTCGGGAATACACCGCCCTGTGGCGAAAGTGGAATAGAGGCAGTACCTCCAGTCGTGGGCACCACGTTGGGCGACCAGTTGGCAGCATTGTGCCAGTTGTTGTTTGCACTGCCAGTCCAGACTTGAGCAGTGGCAGAGAAGCAAGCAAAAATAAGGGTAAAAGTGGCTAGGAGCCACATACGATTGTAAGTGTTGTTCATTGATGAAAAGTTTTGGTTAATATAAAAAATAACCCGTCGGTTGCTAGCTGGGGGAGCTAAAGAAGGGACGGTGCAGCATGCCATGCTTGTTAATGAGAAGGGAATAGGGAATTCCTTTAAGAATTCCGAAATGCGAGAAAAGCTGCAATAAGGGGAGAAGCAGTTTTCTAAAACCGAACGAAATAAAAGGAAATATTAAGTGGAGTGATGACCAAAGAAGAACAAAAGTAGGTAGTATATTTTGCTTGTACAAGCAATCGCCAAAAAAAGTTTTTTAGAACGCTGCGGTCAGATAGCTGCCTTTCTTTTCCCAAGTATAAGAAAGGCTGAAAAGCAAAAACCAATCTGCATCGGTTTCATTAAAATAAAATGGTTGCCACCAGCCTGCGAAAAGTGAATAATTGCCAAGATAGACCCCCGCTTGCGGAGCAGCAAAAAGCAACTGCTCATGGTCGTTAAAGGCTGACCCCAGTTCCATACCAATGCTGAAGCCATCTTTTTCCAGAAAAGAAGCATTCTGGAAAAATAATGTCGATTGCAAGCCATCTTCTTCAAATTCAATATTGGGAGATAATTTCCATTGACTATTGAAGCCCCCACGTTGCCGCTCCCCATAAATTATGAAAGGCCTGAAACTCCAGCCAGCGTTTTCGTTAGCGTTAAATCTCGACCAGCCCGGCGAATAGAATTCCGCCCCTGTGGCCCATGCATTTCTTTTGGATTCGGTGAGGTTGTATTGGAAACAAAATGCTACTTGGGTTGCCTCAGCCTGCAACGTCTCTTTGTTGGGGTTGCTCAAAGAACTATAGAATCCCATTTCGAAACCCAACCTACGGGTAGCAACCACTTCTGCTTCCCAGCCAACATTTGGCATCCAGCCTGTGCCTTTGGGCGTGGCTCCAATATTCAGGCTGAACTCATAACTGCCTGGATTCGCCTTGAAATCTGCAACGTTGTCGTCGAATAATGGCTCTGACCAACTTTGGTATGAATTCTTGCCAGTCTGTGAAAACAGGGGTTGCACTTTTGCAAAGCAAAAAAGGCTGATTAACAAGAGGTATTTAAGCAGATACTGACGCATAGTATCTAATCCTGGAAGCGGATGAGCAAACAGACTGACGCAACTCCCAGAATCAAACCCAGAATTTCACGGGCATTGATTTTCTCCTTGAAAACTACCAAACTAAGCACGATGCTGAGAAAAATTACGGCAAAGGAATGCAGCATTCCAACTGTGAAGACTTTATACATCCGCATTAAAAAGAAAAAACCAATGGCACTAACGCCATAGAGTACACTGCCCAAAGCTAAGAGCTTCCAGCCTGCCCAGTTTTCTTCCATCGAGGCTTTTTTTATGTAATAATCCCCGTAAATGCAGATAACTTCAATGAGCAGCAGCAGGAAAAGCCAATTCCAACGAGAGGCGAGAACCCATTCTAGCAAAAAGATTTTGTGATTTGAAGTGTCCATAGTTGTGTTTGTTTAGTGCAGCTAAAAAGTCCTTTCTGTCCTCAAACCGGATGTTCAAAAGCGGTTGTCGGTGTTGTAAAATGAATGGAGCAATGGTATTTAGCCGGAGTCGGAGAGAAGGTAGGAATGAATCGTCACCCTTAAGTTTACCTGAGCAACTTGGGACGCCGCATTGGCAGTCAAAATTTTCCAGATGCCCGTAATAGCACCGGTAGTTTTCGGTGATTTCTTCACCTGCCCCGATGTCCCGCATGGCTACGCTGATATTGTCATATTCCAACAAGTAGGTGCAGTTGGGTGAGCAGGAATGGTTCACGTATTTCCCATTGTCGTTGGGTATAACAAACCTTCCCTTGCTGTCCAAATAGCCTAGCGAATTGACGTTTTGTTTTTTTTGCTCAGAAAAAGAGCGATAAGTGGCGGCAGGAAGTATGGTGTCGGCACTATCGGCAATCCAGATGATTTCACCTTTTTTGAAGCGCCTTTTTGCAAAGAGGGAGACTCCCTTGTCTGTTGTACCTGTGTAAGTGTCAGGATGTATCATCAGTTCATAGTTTAGAAATCAGCATGAAGAAACAACGGGAGTATGTGGGAGGAAGGATTCCCCAAAGTCGAAAAAATCATGCCAGACTTGCCCTACTATCGATACTGTCCAACCATTTTGATACACCACACCAAGCCTTGCCGTTCAAATTAGGCGGTCATTATTCAATTGTGGCTTAGGTATTGTTATTGAAGAATACCTGTAAGCCAAATCTCTGGAATAAACAATCAAACGATAATGTTCACAACCGGACGCTTCGCCAAATCGATACTGCTTGCAATTGTCATTGCCATTGTTGGGCAGGGTTGTGTCAGCCATAAAGACCTTGTCACGTTGAATGGAAACGAGCAGGTATCAGATGATATGCGCTCGGCAGAAATCAAAACCAATACAAGGGTCTATCCCTTCAAGCCCCATTTAATCCAGCCGTTTGACCAATTGATGATAAGAATTAATGCATTTGATGGCAGCACCGAAGAATTTCTCAACCGGGAATTCACCACCGAGCATGTTTACAGCAAGGACATCAATTACGACCCGCCTTCGCTTTATTTCAACAGTTATACCGTAGATGGGGATGGCAATATCTATTTGCCACTTTTGGACAAGGTGCTGGTCAAGGGTTTAACGCTGTCAGAATTGAAGATAAAGCTCGACAAAGAATACGCACCTTACCTCAAGTTCGCCTCTACCAATGTGAAATTGGCGAACATGCGAGTAACCGTCATTGGAGAGGTCAAAGACCCCGGTGTACATTATTTACACAATGAACGAGCAACGCTCTTGGACGCCATTGGGCTTGCTGGTGATTTCACCGATTTTAGTAACCGTAAGAAGGTCAAGGTGATACGACAAAACAAAGAAGGCAGCTATTCCTCCTACCTCAACATGAATCGGGATGACTTTATCTACACCGAGTTTTATTACTGCCAGCCCTACGACGTTATCTATGTTGAGCCTCTGAAGGCCAAATCATGGAATGTCAGCACTCCATCCATCGGCGTTTTGCTTTCAGCTATATCGGTTGGCGCTCTCCTATTAAATGTAATCAGAAGAAGGTAATTTTCGCAAAAAAGTGGGTGGCACTTTGTAAGCTTATATTTTTGGCCTAAATTGCACCCTGTTTTTAAGCTTTCCATTCTCCCCCCTATTCGATTAGTCTCACTTCACACTTCATTGTAATTATTCTAGCTTGATTTTGGGTTTGCAGCCGAAATCCCTTCGGATTTTACATTCCCCCGGCCAATACCCTGATATGATGCCCTGCAGGAGAGGGGCAAAACTATACTATGAACAACTTACACCAAACAGAAGCAAGTTCCTTGCAGGAGGTCAACTTGAAGGTATTTTTTAGGAAAATTCTGGAAAAAAAATTCCTGTTTGTGGGAAGCGTGGCGCTTTGCCTCGCTTTGGCTATCGCATACACCAAGGTAGCAACACCCATTTACGAAGTACAGGCTTCGTTGATGATTGACCCACTGGGCAAAAGCAGGATGCTTGGAGAAAGCAAGTACGTGGACGGTGCCGTTGGCCAGATTGGAACGGAGAAAAATCTCTTCAACGAAATTGGCATCCTAAAATCCTACAGCCTGATTGACAAAGCTTTGGAGGAACTAGATTTCCAAGTCAGCTACCATGCCGGTAACTGGCTCAAGCATAAAGAATATTACGGCTACTTTCCTTTCACAGTGGAACTGGAAGATTCCAGCGCCCAACTGTTCGAAGTACCTTTTGAGATAGCAATTCTTTCTGACGAGGAATACCAACTGACGGTTAAAGCCGACAAGTTTTTCGTCTCGAATCCTGAGAATGGCACCAAGCACGAAGTGGAGCAAGCGTTGGCTTTTAGCAGCAACTATCGCTTTGGGCAAGCGGTTGCGCACGACTATTTTCACTTCACCATCAACAAGCCAACTTACAAAGTAGTATCCGAGGATTTTCAGGACAAAAAACTGTCTTTCAAAATACACAGTAGGGACAAACTCATCAATGAATACAAGGAGAAACTGAATGTGGAGCAATTCGACATCCAAGCGGACATTTTGCATGTAAAAACAAAAGGGGCGTCGCTGGACAAGGAACTAGCATTCTTGGACAAACTGACCAAGCACTTCATTAAAAGCAAGTTCAACGAGCGGGACGACATTGCCACCAGCAAGGAAGATTTCATCAGAAAGCAACTGGAGGGCATTAACGACTCGCTTTCCTTCGCTGAAAAAAGACTCGAAAAATTTCAAAAAACCAATAACGTCGTTGACCTTTCTTTGTCCGCCTCTACTACGATTGACCAATTAAATACGTTGGAATCGGAACGGGCACAGATTGAGTTGAATGTTAAATATTATTCGTCGCTGTATGGTTATTTGAACTCCAACGCTGGTATCGAAAAGATTATCGCCCCCTCTGTTGTTGGTATTGACGACCCGTTGCTGAACGAAAACCTTGTAGAACTCAGGAGGCTCCACAACGAGAAAACTAAACTTAGCTATTATAAAGGTGAAAAAAGCTATGACAGGAACATAAACGACAAACAGATCCTCGAGACGACCAACTCCCTGCGGGAAAACATCAAAAACCTCTTAGAGTCTTCTCAGGTCGCATTGAGAGATAAAAACAGCCGAATCAAGGAACTGGAAGGAAAGCTCAACCAATTGCCAACCAGCCAAAAGCAGCAGCTCAGTTTTGAAAGGAAAACCACTTTGTACGACAACCTTTCGAGGTACCTAAACCAAGAGTTGGCAAAGGCGAGTATCGCAAAGGCGGAGGACATAGCAGATACCAAAGTGTTGGATGCTCCCCGTATGTTGGGCGATGGCCCTGTCTCTCCACAAACGTCCTTGATTTATCTTTTAGCTTTCATCGTGGGTTTAATCATCCCATTGTTATGGGTTGTTTTCTTGAGCTCACTGTCAGAAACAATGGAGGATATTGATAATGTAGAGACAATTTCAAGCATCCCGGTTGTTGCCAAAATTAGCCATGCAAACAAAGTAATCGAAGGCAGCCCCAGCTGGGCAAGCCTCGTCGAATCGTTCAGGGGACTGGCAGCCAACCTACAATTCTTGGTGACCGACCCCGAGAAAAACATCATTGGCGTCACTTCAATTGCTTCAGGGGAAGGCAAGTCTTTTTGCGTTTCCAACCTCGGCATCAGCCTTGCTGCGGAAGGAAAAAAGACCTTGCTGGTTGACCTAAACTTCCGTCATCCTGTCAGTTTAAAGGGCCATAATTATGCAGGAGCGAAGGCACTTTCTGACTACCTGAATGGCCGGGCAACATTGGAAGAAATTATCCACCCTTTTAACCACCAGCCAAACCTCCATTACATCCCTACCTTGCCAGGTGAGAAAAATCCACATTTCTTGCTGGCAAACCCAAAATTGAAGACGCTGCTCCAGGCGCTTAAATACGAGTACGATTTCATCATCGTGGACACCCCAGCAGTGGGGCTGGTCACTGATTATTTGTTGATTTCGAAGTTTGTAGATATACACCTCTTCATCCTTCGAAGAAAATTATCCAAGCAATCCTTCCTCCTTGAAATTCAAAAATTGAAGGAAAAAGGCAATTTGA
>JAHEAS010000229.1 GCA_024642645.1 Saprospirales bacterium
ATTGCCGACCGCATGGCCCGTCTGGAACCAGTGGCCATGCGCCTCGAACTCAAAGAAGGCTTGAACGGCTGCACCATCATCAACGACAGCTACAATTCCGACTTGACCTCGCTCGGCATCGCCCTCAATTTTTTGGAACAACAAGGAAAAAAGCTGTCTCGCACCCTTGTCCTGTCAGATATTTTGCAGAGTGGGCAAACCGTCGGGCAACTGTACGGCACAGTGGCCAAGCTGCTCATCGAAAAGCGCATAGACCGGCTCATTGGCATTGGCAAACAAGTGGAACAGGTAAAAAAAGGACTGCCCGCAGGCTTCAATACCCGTTTTTACCCAAATACCCGTGCCTTTTTGGACGATTTCCAGCAGTTGACCTTCCGAGACGAGGTGGTTTTACTGAAAGGCGCCCGGCAGTTCGAGTTCGAGCGGATTGCCAACCAACTGGCCATCAAGTTCCATAAAACGGTGCTGGAAGTGAACCTCGGTGCCTTGCTCAACAACCTGCGGGTTTATCAAAGCCAACTCGGTCCCGGCACCAAAATGATGGTGATGGTCAAAGCTGGTGCGTACGGCAGCGGCAGCACGGAAGTGGCCAAACTGCTGGAGTTCCAGAATGTGGACTACCTCGGTGTGGCCTACGCTGACGAGGGGGTGGCGCTGCGCAAAGCGGGCATCCAACTGCCCATCATGGTCATGAACCCCGAGGAGGCGACCTTAGAGGCGTTGGTGCGCTACCGGCTGGAACCGGAGGTTTACAGCTTGGGCTTGCTCCGCAATTTTTCTGGTTTTTTGGCAAACCATTTTCACCAAATCAATGGCGAAGCCGGCCAAACAAAGCAAGCAATTCATCTAAAATTGGACACCGGAATGCACCGCCTCGGTTTCGAGGAGCAAGACCTTGACGAGTTGCTGGAATTGCTCAATCCGACGCATTCTGAGTCCATTTTTACCGTAAAAACCATCTTCTCCCACCTCGCAGCCAGTGAGGCACCTGTGCACGATGAGTTCACAAGGGAACAATTTGCCCGTTTTCAAAAAATGTACAACCTCCTGGCCGAGGGACTTGGCTACCAGCCGATGCGCCATATCCTCAACAGCGGTGGTATTGTGCGCTTCCCAGAGCAGCAGTTGGAGATGGTGCGGCTCGGCATCGGGCTGTACGGCGTTGACAGCAGTGGCCTGCTGCAAGACCGGCTCCAAACCGTAAACACGTTGAAGGCAACCATTTCACAAATAAAAAATGTGGCCGTGGGCGAAACGGTGGGTTACGGCAGGCTGGGCAAGGCTCAGCGCCCAATGCGCATCGCTACGCTGAGTCTCGGCTATGCTGACGGACTGCTCCGACGGGCTGGCAACGGCCAGTTCAGCGTGCTCATCAATGGTCACCGGGCACCTATCATCGGCAATGTGTGCATGGACATGACCATGGCAGACGTGACCGATATTCCCGATGTTGGGGAGGGCGATGCCGCTATCATTTTTGGAAAAGAATTGCCTGTACAGGAACTGGCGGCTAGCCTTGGCACGATTCCGTATGAAATTTTTACGACGATTTCGGAGCGAGTGAAGCGGGTTTATGTGCAGGAATGATGGTTTTTCTGTTGGCAACTTGCCTTTTCCACGATTTTTCTTAAGTTTTTTAAATGAAGCCCTAATTTTAGCCAAGTTATTGCATTAAGGAAACTTTGACGTCAAGCAGCCATTTTTCGAAAATCAACCAACCTTTATGAAGCGAATTTTACTGATTTTATCCCTGTTCATGATCACCGCCCATGCTTTATTGGCACAGCTTCAGGACGGTGTCACGGCTCCCAACTGGACCTTGAGCGACATCAACAACAACTCCCATACGCTCTATACCTACCTCAACAACGACAAAATAGTCTTCCTCGATTTTTCTGCCACTTGGTGTGGGCCCTGCTGGAACTACCACAACACGCACGCTTTCAAGAATCTGTACAATTCTCATGGTCCTCCCGGCACGAACAACGTAATGACTTTTATGATTGAGGCCGATGCAGCCACCAATCTGGCCTGCCTGTATGATTGGCCAAACTGTAGCGGCGGCGGTACTTGGGGCGATTGGGTGACGGGGACACCTTATCCGATTATTGACAATGCCAGCTTGAACAGCCAGTACGCCATCAATTACTTCCCCACATTGTACGCTGTTTGCCCCAGCAAGAAGATATATGAAGTAGCACAAATGGGGTCAAATGACCTTTGGGAAGTAGCTAGGTGGTGCTCGGCGCCAGATTTGTTTCTAAACTCCGTTACCAATGTGAAATGTAATGGCAATTCGGATGGCGCTATTACTGTGAACATTGCCGATGGAATGCCGCCGTTCACCTTTCTTTGGAACAATGGTGCAACGACACAATCTATTTCCAACCTGCCAGCTGGTGCTTATACCCTGACCGTTACGGGTTCGCTGGGAGGCACAAAAACCTTGGGCCCTATCACCGTGGCCCAGCCCTCGGCGCCTATGAGTATCAGCAGCACGAGTATTCAGCCGGAGGGTTGTGCAGGCATGGGCGGGGTGATTGAGGTTTTGGTGGCTGGTGGCACTCCAAACTACACTTACCTGTGGAGCAACGGCGCTAATGGCCCCGTTAATGCTGGCCTCACCGCAGGCACTTATTCCGTTTCGATTAACGATGCGAATGGCTGCAACCTCTCCCAAGGAAATATGGTGGTGGCCCCACCCGCCTACCCAGTAGCGGTAGCATCTGCTCCAACGACGCTTACATGCATCACCCAATCCTTCACGTTAAGTGGTGCTGGCAGCTCTTTGGGGTCGGAGTTCACCTACCTTTGGTCTACCGCAAATGGTTATATTGTTTCAGGAGCAAATACGCTGAATAATTGTCTCGTGAATGCAGCTGGCAATTACCAGTTGATGGTGCAGAATAACACAAACAATTGTGTGACATTCACCTCTACCAACGTCATTGCGAATCAGACAGAACCGAATGTGACGGCTGGCCCACCCGGTACCATCAATTGCACCAACCCTCAGGCGACATTGAATGCCGTTGGCCCAACGGGCCAAAACTACAATGTGCTTTGGACCACAATCGGTGGCAATATCGTCTCCGGTGCAACCACCCTAAACCCAGTCGTGAACGCCGCAGGCAGCTACACGTTGACCATCACAAACACCATCAACGGCTGTTCAGGAAGCTCTACTACGACTGTTGCTTCCAATATCGCTGCACCAAACGTGGGTGCTAGCGGCGGTACCATCACTTGTAGCAACGCCAACGTAACGCTTGCAGGAAGCTCAACTACACCCAATGTCAGCTTCGCTTGGACGGGGCCGAACGGCTTCGCTTCCACCCAGCAGAACCCAACCGTCACGGCACAGGGAACATATCAACTGACCGTAACAAACCCAGCCAATGGCTGCACGGCTACTGCCTCGGCTGCGGTTACGCAGAACACTACCGCCCCCCAGGCATCAGCGCAAGGTGGCGTCATCAATTGTCTAAACGCCAACGTGACATTGAGCGGCAGCTCGACCACCCAGAATGTGACATACGGTTGGACAGGGCCGAACAATTTCACGTCCACACAGCAAAATCCTTCGGTGAATGCAGTTGGAAACTATGTCCTCACCGTGACGGGCAGCAACGGCTGCACCCAAACGGCAACGGGCATTGTTTCACAAAACACCACCCCGCCAATCGCCAATGCTGGGCCGAGCGGTGTGCTGAATTGCAACGCCAATCAAGTAGTGCTTAACGGCACTTCGTCCAGCTCTGGTAATCAGTTTACCTATAACTGGACCACTACCAACGGGCATATCGTTTCCGGTGCAACCACCCTCACGCCAACGGTGGACGAGGCGGGAAGCTATAACCTGACTGTTACAAACAACAACAACGGTTGCACTAGCACTGCCTCCACCCCTGTGGTGCAGCGGCAGCCAGTGGTGGCTGCAGTTGCTGCGCAAACGAACGTTGCCTGTTTCGGCACCTCGACGGGGAGCGCCACGGCGGCAGGGAGCGGAGGCAATGGTGCATTTACTTACGCCTGGTCGAACGGCGCTAACACAGCTTCGGTCAGCAATCTGAACGCAGGCACTTACTCGGTAGTGGTGACAGATGGTGAAAATTGCGCAGCAACAAAAACTGTTCAAATCACCCAGCCTGCAGCACTTTCCGTCAATGCCACAACGGTTCCACAGTCCGCTCCGGGTGTCAATGACGGCTCCGCTTCTGCTAATCCGCTGGGCGGCACTGGCAGTTACAGCTACCAGTGGAGCAATGGTGGAAACAGCCAAGCCATTACTGGACTTGCCCCGGGCAACTACAGTGTGGTGGTCACCGATGGCAATGGTTGCCAAAAGATGCAGACCATCACCGTGAACGTTTTTGGCTGTGCCGTATCGGCAAATCTGATAGGGGAAGATGTTTCTTGCAATGGCTCGACCGATGGCTGGGCAATCATAACGCTGATGAACTCCGCTGCACCAATTGTTTATTTATGGTCAAATGGTGCTCAAACGCAGACCATCGCAGACCTTGCCCCCGGAACTTATGAAGTATCTGCTACCGATGACAATGGCTGTGAGGTTGTCGCTTCCGTTCAAATAGACGAACCTGGCATACTGAACGCCAACGCAACAACCACCGGATTGACCGCTTCGAACTCCAATGACGGCACCGCCACTGTGAACCCGACTGGTGGTACTGGTCCATTCGCTTATGCTTGGAGCAATGGCGGCAATACGCAGACCATTACTGGTTTGGTTTCCGCCAATTATACCATAAGTGTCATAGACGGAAACGGCTGCGAAGCCGTGCAAACCGTGCCAGTGGCGCCTTTCGGCTGCTCCAATGTCGCCAACGTCACTGCCTCGAACATCAGCTGTTTTGGGGAAAACGACGGACAAGCAACCGTCACGCTTACAGTTGGACTCACGCCGTTCACCTACGCTTGGTCGAACGGTGAAACAACGGCAACCATCAGCAATTTGGAAGCCGGAACCTACACAGCCAGTGTGACGGACGCCGTCAACTGTCCAGCTATAGTGGAAGTGACCATTTCAGAGCCAACAGAACTTGCACTGACCCTGGACGAATTTTCTGACACCGATTGCGGAGCAGACAATGGTTATGCCACTGTCGTCGCTACTGGTGGTACATCGGTACCTAGTTATGTTTTTTCATGGTCAAATGGTGAAAATGGGCCATCCGTCAATATCCTTGGAGCAGGCAGCTACACGGTTTCTGTCGCTGACGGCAACGATTGCGCAGCAACGCTCCAAGTACAAGTGGGCATCAACGACGCCGAGCCGCCGATGGCGCATACGCAAAACCTAACTATTGCCCTCGGTACTGACGGAACGGCCAGCCTCGCTGCTTCGCAGGTGGACAACGGCAGCACCGATAACTGCGATATTGAAAGCATGAGCATTGACCAGACCAGTTTCAATTGTAGTGACCTAGGTTCGCACGAGGTCACGCTTACAGTGGTGGACGAAGCTGGAAATATGAGCACCGCCACTGCGGCTATCGAGGTGGTGGACAACCTTCCCCCCGTCATTTCGGTGCAAAATATTATCGTTTCTTTGGATGAAAGCGGTATGGCCACCATCACGCCGCAAATGCTCGACAACGGCAGTACAGACAACTGCGGCATTGCGGAGCAAAACATTGACCTCGCCAGCTTTACTTGCGCCGACCTCGGCCAACACGCTGTCGTGCTGACCGTGGAAGATGCCAGCGGCAACATTGCCACAGGCACCGCCACCGTCACCGTGCAGGACAACATCGCACCCAGCATTACGTGTCCCGGTGATATGGTGCTTCCTTTTTGTGACCCAACGGCCAGCTTCGCTATTGAAACCAAAGACAACTGCACGCAGAATTTAACGCCGACATTGATGTCAGGTTTGCCAAGTGGCTCCATGTTCCCGACGGGAACAACGGTTCAAACTTTTGAGGTAAATGACGGTCACGGCAATTCAAACACTTGTTCTTTCAATATTTTGGTGCCTCCGGCAATGGAGCCAAATGCCACCATCAGCAGCGTCTCCTGTTTTGGTGAGATGGATGGGAGCATCGTTTTTGATGTATCGGGCGGCACTCCAGGTTATACCTATCTTTGGGACAACAACGAAATTACTTCCTTTTTGAACAATCTTCCGGC
>JAHEAS010000230.1:0-2357 GCA_024642645.1 Saprospirales bacterium
AGCTTTCATACCGAGTTCCTGCTACCATATAGCCCAAAGTGGTGACTACCGATAGCTGGTTGATAGCCGTTTCGCCACTAATGAAAACAGCCATGCCTAATTTGTCCTCAAAGGCAACGTCACGCTTATCTGGTACGCCTATTTTCGCCAGTTCTCGTTGCCCACTGGTGCCATCATAAATTAAATCCACCCCGCCTCCTAATTTTAACCGGCGGGTCATTTCATAATTATAGCCCAAGTGAATATTGGTCATGAGATAGTTCATGCCATAAGTTTCTGTAGTCCAGTCATTTTTATTCGTATAGAATTCTATTTGGCGAGAGGATACGCCGAGAAAAGCTATCATTTCGTGCCTGTGTTGGCATTTATTCAATGGCATTTTTATAACAGCAGGTGGTGGGTCATTTAAATAGGAACGCAGCCCAATACTATAAGAGGTAATATTAATTCCCTTTTGTGGTTCACGTATATTGCCATTTGAGAAATGTGTAAACCTAAATCCTGGCTCAAAGTATATAGAATTATTCAAACGAATTGCCACGCCGACCCCAAGCTCTACAAAGGCATTCAACCTCGTGCAAATAATATCGTTTGGTAACACGTCATCGGGATCGTAAGTAGTAAACCCATAAGCAAGTCCCGCCGACAGCCTATTCGTGAATTCAAAATTTTTTAACCTTAAATAATTGCCATCATAAAATCCATAAACCGAAAAGGGGTGACCCAATTCATTTCTGTTCATGATATGCAGGTATTGAAGACCAATTCCCATACGTGGGTAATTGCTAGTCTGGGCCCATTCCTCACCGCCCAACATTTGCCAGCCATATTCCAAGGATAAAGCCTTTGTTGTTTTGAAACAATTGCCTTCATCGTCTGCGCCGGTAAAAAAAGGACCTTTTTGTCCAATGAACTTACCGCTGATGACAGAAACCCGCAGTATGGGTTCTTTGAGTACAGAAATTGTTGAATCTACCGGATAAGGGGTGGATTGGCCTTGAATGACTTGGAGCAAAGCAAAAAAGAGAATTGAAAAGGGCAATAATCTTGCTAATATAGTTGATGCTGTATTTGGCATAGCAGATTTATTTTTATCTGACTAGTTAATACATTAACTATTGAGCCTTAGCTTCAAAAGTAAACAAGAATTTAGGTGATATTATTGAGAATTGCTAAGCAAGCTAGGTGAGATTTGTCAACCTGTATAGCTACGGTAAGAACTAATCATCATAAACAGTCCTGGTTTACCCCCAGCACATATTTCTCCACAATCCCAATCTTCACCGCCGTCTCCGCCCCCTTGAAGCCGCCTATCATGTCGTCCGTCATACTGCGGGCGGCGAGGTCAGTGAGCTTTTTGGCGACGGGCATGTACGACCAGTGCCATTTTTCCTCGTTGTAGCCAGTGGTGCGGCCGCCTTCTTCTTCAGTGGACTTTTTGGAGTAGGGCTGGCAGAAGCCGTACTCGTGGGCATGATTCACCATCCAATCATAGACTTTTTTGCCGGAGCCCTGTTCAAAAGTGAAATTGTCGAGGTCGTTCAGGTCAACGTCTGTGCCCCAATGGTGGCGGCTGCTGCCCGGCATGGAACTGTATTCCAGAATCTTGAGGGCACGGGTCTTCGGGTCGGGGTATTTCTTGGCGGCATTTGTGCCGTTCTCGATTTTGCGGTCGCCGTTCCACTTCGCTTCCCAGATGGACTTTTGCTTCGCAAAATTTCTGGTGGCAGAAATAATGGTCAATGTGATGCCATCGGCTAGGGCGGCATCGTGCATTTTTGTGAAGCCCTCATACGTGTCTTTCCGAAGGAAATAACCTTCGCCGTCGGCGTATTTTTTGTCCACCGCCACAAAGTCGGGATGCTGCGCCGGGTCAAACCTGCCCATGAGGTACTCGATGGAAAACGCCGGTTTGGGTTCTGGCTTTGGCGGCGCAACCGCTTTTATCGCCATTACTTGGGCGGTGTCAATCACCTCGGGTTGCTTTGTTGCCTCCGGCAATTGGGCATTAGCCTGTTCAGGCTGTGCCGCCCCCTGTTGGGAGCAGGAAAAAATGTTTGGCAGGAAAAGCAGGAAAAGCAGGTAGCGCATGGATTTTATTTGGTTGAAATTCATTAGGCGCAGCCATTCTTGAGGACTCTCAAGAAAAGGCTGCGCCTTGAAATAGGGGTCAAAAATAAGTGCTAGGAGGTTTCAACGTGACAATTGCCAAAAATTAAACACCATGAACTGCATCCATGGCTTCCTGATTTCCGGTAATTTCGATGGCTTAACTCAGCTTTCCCACCTTTGAAATCAAGAGGTTTTGGAAATGAAAAATCTTGGTCAAATCCTCATCGAGGCGCACGGTCACGTCC
>JAHEAS010000230.1:2367-6148 GCA_024642645.1 Saprospirales bacterium
CCAAGTTGCTGGTTCTTCTGCTTTTCTCGGCCTAACGGCCTCGAACGCAAAATTATTGATTCGAGCGTGCAATGGGTTTTCCATTGCAAACGCATTTTTCATCAATCAGCAACTACTAAAAACACCTGTTCGATGACGTTTACTTCTACAAAGCGGCGAAGCCTTTCCGGTTCGTCTTCGATGGCATCAAGCTCTTGCTGGTAAAGCCGATAAACGTCTTTCAAGTGCCGGAGCCAATTGTCAATCAGGCCGAACTGCTTGTTACTCATGGCTGCTTCTATGCCTCCGCAGCCATAATGTCCACAGACGATAACATGCTCCACTTTCAGCACATTCACGGCATAATCCAACACACTGAGCATGTTCATGTCGCTGTGGACGACCATGTTGGCGATGTTGCGGTGCACAAAAATCTCACCTTGGCGGCTTCCGGTTATCTCATTGGAAGGCACTCTACTATCGGCACAGCCAATCCAAAGCACCTTTGGCTGCTGGCCCAAAGAGAGTTTTCTGTAATAATCGGGATCCTCCACCAAGCGGGCTTGAGTGACCTTGATGTTGTTTTCAATGAGTTTATTATAATACCTGTCCATAATTGAATTTTAAGCGGAGTGATTTACTGTTCTGTTTTTCAGCCAGTTGAGGCAATCCGAAAAGTTGTTGAAAATATTGTCCGTTGAGACCAGTTCTGGGATGATTTTCACCCGTTCCAATTGGTCCTTTGGCTGGGTCTGCAATCCTGTCAAGAGTACATGAATGCCACGGCGCTCCATGTCCAGAATAGCTTCTTCGAGCGCATAGAGACCGCTTTGGTCAATATACGGCACCTTTTTCATGCGAATGATGAGGTAGCGGGTGTCTGGCAGGTTGTTCGCAAGTGCCTGGAATCGGCTGGAAAACCCGAAGAAAAGCGGGCCGTCCAAATGCTTTACCAACACTTGGCTGGCCAATTTGGGCGGGAGTTGCTCATCGGCCCAGGGTTTTTCCTTTTGTAAATCCTCCACAGAGTCAATGGTCGTACCCTCCTCTGCTAGGTCGCTCATTTTTTTCATAAACAAAATAGCCGCCAGCAACATGCCGATGCCCACTGCCACCAGCAGGTCCACAAACACGGTAAGCACCAACACTGCTATCATAATGACCGCATCGCTGACCGGTACTTTCCTCAAATGGGCAATCCCCTTGTAGTCGAGGATACCAATACCCACCGTAATGAGGATACCCGCCAGCACGGCCTTGGGTATCACGGCTGCATATTGACCAAGGCCAAGCAGCACTGCCAGCAGTACCAGTGAATGCACCATACCAGATATTCTTCCCCGGCCACCTGCACGAACGTTGACAAGGGTCCGCATGGTAGCTCCTGCCCCCGGCAGGCCACCAAAAAGGCCGCCAATTGCATTGCCAACACCTTGGCCGATTAGTTCCCGGTTGCTATCGTGCTTGGTCTTGGTCACGTTGTCGGCCACCACGGAAGTGAGCAGCGAGTCCACCGCACCAAGTGCAGCGAGCGTTGCAGACATTTCCAAAACGACTAGGAACTCCTTTGAGCTAAAAGTGAATATTCCAGCACCGAGAAATGGCGGAAATCCACTGGGGATTTCTCCGATGGTTGGCACTTCCGCCATAAATAAGGAAATCAAAGTCCCCGCTACCAGCGCCACCAATGCCGCAGGTATTTTTTTTGTCACCTTCGGGAATAGGTAAATGATGGCGATGGTGATGGCCGTAAGGCCCAATGCGGTCAAGTTACTTTGAGTAAATAAGCTGCCAATATTTTCAAAAACACCAATTGTGGACGACGGCGATGACAAACCACCTGCTGGAAAAATTTGCAGCAAAATGATGATGACCCCAATGCCCGACATGAACCCTGAAATGACCGGATAAGGAATAAAACGAATGAGACTGCCCAGCTTCAAAAAACCCATGGCAATCTGGATGATACCAGCCAGAAAGAACGTGAGCACGATAGCCCCGATTTTCTGCTCGACCGTGAACCCGCCCGCCAATAGTTCAATCAACAACGCCGCTGTTACGACGGTCATTGGTCCGGTGGGTCCACTAATTTGTGAGGGAGTGCCCCCCAGCAGTGCCGCAAAGAATCCGATAAAAATGGCGCCATAAAGCCCTGAAGCAGCTCCCATACCCGATTGCACGCCGAATGCAAGTGCCAGTGGCAGCGCCACAATACCTGCTGTGAGTCCTCCAAAGAGGTCTCCTGTTTTTACTTTAATCATAAATAATAGGATTAATGTCAATGTAACCAACCTCAAAAAGAGGCATAATGACCATTGACAAAATGCAGCATTACAGAATCAACAGAAATGAAAAAACAAATGCTACCTAGGTAGGTAAATTCAACCAACCGATTTCGGAGGTGGCGTTGGGATAGGGAGCGAATAGAATTGTTTGGCGAGTTTGTCGTGGTCAAAAAACTGCTGTATGAGGCTGGAAGTTTCAAAGTCGTTCGATAGGCCAACCTTGCCGACCAGTTTGTCCGTTCCAGCTTTTTCCTCCCCAAGACCTTCCTCTTTTTCCTGGTCAGTTTCAAGGCAAGTTTCCATCGCCTGGGTATCCTGCTTATTCACAAACAAGGGCAGCGCCACATCGGCGAGGATACAGGCGACCAGCAACAGTAATTTTATCTTAAGCAGTAATTTCATGAAAGGCAACGCCTTGCAAACCTTGTCCTTGAGCATTCAGTTTAATCCTCGAAGGAGTTAAGGTGATCGAAGGCAATTGCGAAAAGTACAAAAAATAGCTCAGTTTATCACATCTTCTCTTCTACCATCTTCACGATTTTTTGCTCCCACTCATCAGCTTTTTTTGCAATGGCTTCCGCTTTTTTCAGAAAATCAGCCGCCAGCTCCTTGTCGGCGAGGCTGCCTGTGTTGATTTTCACGTTCATCCAGGCACCCATCACAGCAGCCCTGGCACAGAGCGCACCCACTCCCGCATCACTTACAGAGTTCGGGTTCCCATCCTTCACCATCGCCTCCGCCAGCTCAAACACAGCAAAGGCAGCCTCCATCGTTCGAATTGGCGTCTCAATGGCGTAGCGGGTAGCAGCTTGAATGGCCTCCTTTCTGGCGGCTTTTTCCTCGGCGGTCTCCTTTGGCAAACGGAAGGCGGCCATGATTTGGTTAAAGGCATTGGTGTCTTCGTCCACCAGCCTCAGCAAGCTGTCCTTGATGTACTGTCCCTTTTCAGCCCATGCGGAAAACTCCTCCAATCGGTCGTCCCAGCCCCGCTTTCCAGCACTCAAGTTGGCCACCATCGTCCCGAGTGAGGCACCGAGTGCGCCCACGTATGCCGAGATGGAACCACCACCGGGAGCCGGTGAGTCCTTGGCCGTCTCGTTGGCGAAAGCCCGCAGGTTCATATGGACGAGCGGTGCCGATTGCTCGTCCGCAAGTTGGTACTCGATAATTTTTTTCTTTGGGTCAAACGGCGCCAGTTCGTCCAGCCCCAGCGACTTCACGGCGATGTGGACGAGTTCTTCTTCTGACACCCCGGCGCTCCATTTTTGTTGGTGCAAAAAATAGCGCCCAGCCTCCGTCAGCACTTTCAGTGGCACTAGGCCAACAAGTTCCGAGCCGGTGACCCGCATCCCCCGGTTGTTTGCGCTCTTGCGGCACTCTTCAAAAGCCACGTGCAGCGGTGTCACCTCGATGTTCGTCAGGTTCATGCTTACCTGCGCTACGCCATACTCTGGGATGTACCAGCCGATGCCTTTTACCGCCTTGCAGGCACCTGCTTCCCTCACAGGCTCACCGCT
>JAHEAS010000231.1 GCA_024642645.1 Saprospirales bacterium
TTCAAAAGTCAAATAAGCGCAAGCGCCGTTTTCGAGGAGCGGCGTACCGGGGCCTTTCAGGTCGGGATAGTTGACGTATAGTCCCTGCATCTCGATGGCCCGAATGCCTTCCGGGCGCAGGAACGGCCTGATATCCTCATAAATATTTACGAGAGTTCCAAGTTCGGCGTCTTCGAGTGGGGCGCCGAAGTCGCCCTCCCAGCAGCAGGCCCCCTTGCAGGCGCTGAGGTTGCACAAGAAGTGCTCGGTGAGCACCTCTTCACTAACAAGTATGTCTTGAACAATGACCAAAATCTTAACGTTTTTTTGCCAGCCGCTTTACTTTTTGCCAAAAAACAAGGTGTATCAGGCTGGTGTTGTTTCACAAGTTGTAACTTAGCGGCGAAAGTATTTCAATTAAAAACGATGAAGATGAAAAATCCGATTTTTTGCTTGGTGTTTTTGTTTTGCGCCCTCGGCGCAACGGCGCAAAATGCGACCGATAAAACCCCGGCACAGCAGGTTACCGACCAAATGACTCAACGCTACAACCTCAACCAAAAGCAACAGGTAGAAATGTTGAAGATACAGGAGCGGAAGTACCGCAACCTGGCCGAGATTGAACCCATCAAGGTGAGCAATGCCCCGCTCTACCAGCGCAAAGTGCAGTCCATCCAGCTTGGCAACAACGCCTCCTTCGAGCGCTTGTTTAATGCCGAGCAGAAAAAGACCTTGCGCCAGCAGCAGCTCGAATTGCGTGAGAAAAAAGCAGCGGCTTACAAGGAAATGAAGTCGGCGGGTGCTTCGCAACAGGAGATTGACAAAAAAATGATGGAACTCGACCTCGAAGCACTGTAAGACAATTGGCAAAACCAGCTAGATTGTTTTTAAAAAAAGCGGTGTGGATATTTCGCACCGCTTTTTTGATGCACAAATGGGTCAAGGTTGCTAAAATTCCTACTTTTACAAACCGAATCAAAAACCAAATAGCGGCAATACCGTTGGTGTCAGAAACGACTATTTTTTTAACAACCAAATAAAATCCAGCACAATAATATGGACGCTTTAAAACAGAAATTTTTCCAAAAATCCTCCGCCGTAAAACAAGAAATCAAGGAATTGTTAGCCGAGAACGGCGACGTCCTTGTTGACGAGGTCAAGCTAAACCAAGTCTTTGGCGGTTCCCGCGATATCATCACCATGCTTTGGGAACCTTCCCTGCTCGACGCTCAAGAGGGTATCCGTTTCCGTGGCTATTCCCTGCCTGAGTTGCGTGATAAACTCCCGAAAGGAAAGGGGAAAGAGCCGCTGCCAGAAGGTCTTTTCTGGCTGATGCTGGTGGACGAAATACCCACTGAAGCTGAGGTGGAGTGGCTGAGCGACCAGTGGGAGCGTCGTAGTAAACTGCCACCACATGTCTACAAGGTACTTGAGGCTTTGCCAGCCAGTACCCACCCGATGACCCAGTTCACCATCGCCATCAACGCCATGAACACAGAGTCGCACTTTGTCCGTCGGTACAGTGAGGGCATGAACAAGAACGAGTACTGGGATGCCGTATATGAGGATACCATGGACCTGATTGCAAAGCTTCCGGTCGTTGCGGCATACATTTACCGAAGGGTCTATCATGGCGGTGACCACATTAAAGCTGACAAAAACTTAGACTGGGCAGCCAACCTCGCTCACATGCTCGGTGTGTCAAAGAGCGATGATTTTAAGAATTTCATGCGCCTCTACATGACCATCCATGCCGACCACGAGGGCGGCAATGCATCGGCCCATACGATGAACCTTATCGGTTCCACCTTGAGCGACCCATACCTTTCTTTTGCTGGCGCAATGAACTCGCTGGCTGGCCCATTGCATGGCCTTGCGAACCAAGAGGTGATTAACTGGATTTTCAAAATGCTGACCAGTCTCGAAACTCGCAACCCAACGAAAGAGCAAATTGCCAGCTATGTGGAGGCTACGCTCGCAGGCGGAAAAGTAGTGCCAGGCTACGGTCACGCTGTGCTGCGCAAACCAGACCCTCGTTTCATCGAGCAAATGCGCTTCGCAAAAGAGTACTGCCCTAACGACGAAATCGTGAACGTGGTTTGGAAAATCTATGAAGTAGTTCCGCCCATTTTGCAAGGACTTGGCAAGGTGAAAAACCCTTGGCCCAATGTGGATGCGCACTCTGGCGCCATCTTGGTGCACTACGGATTGGATCAGTACAGTTTCTACACGGTGCTTTTTGGGGTGTCACGTGCAATGGGTGTTCTGGCAGCCACTTGCTGGTCGAGGGCGCTCGGAATGCCGCTCGAAAGACCTAAGTCTGTCACCTTGGATTGGGTGAAGAATTTTCTTGCAGAAAAGAAAGCCTAACAAAAAGGCAAGGAGCCGCCCGACAAACCAGCCGGGCGGCTCCTAAATATTCCTTTCCATCATCTTATCAAAATTTTGTTTTACTGCCCAAAGCGCTTACTTTTGCCCGGATTTTTCCGAAGGCAGCGTTTTCGCTTATTCGTGGTGCTGCCCATCCGGTATAAATCCTTTTAAATCAGTTTTTTAAAAATTATTTTTTTCCTTTTGATAAACACTTGGGTCAATGCCCCGTACAAGAAGCGGAATGGAAGTCCCATCGTTTTTTCAGAAAAAAACTAAAGTATATAGCACATGGCTCTGATAGGAAAAATTCGAAAACAAAAATGGTTGTTGATTGCGACGCTCGCAGGAGCGCTTGTTTTGTTCATCGGCATGTTGATGTTCGACAACCCAAATCAAAACTTCTTTGGAGGTAGCCAGACCACTATTGGCGAAATCGAAGGACGCAAAATTGAGTACCGAGAGTTTGCGGGCACACAAGAAATGCTGTACTCCAACGCTGGCGGCGATGGGTTCAGTGACCGGGCCTACCTCTGGAATTTCTTCGTGGATGAAGCCATCGTTAAGAAGGAAGCTGATTGCATTGGCCTTGGTGTTAGCAAAGCTGAGCTCGTTGAACTCCAATTTAGCGACGATGACTCCAAGATTAGCCCAATCATCTCTAGCCGTTACCGTGACCAAGCTACTCAACAGTTGGACAGGCAGCAACTCAGTCAATTGAAAGATATTGTCACCACTGGCAAGATCGATAAGATGATTGAAGACAAGCAACTTGTGCCAGACTTTAAGTACCGTTGGGCACACCAAGAGAAAGAAATCATCAAAGACCGCCTTCAACGTAAGATGTCCAGCATGGTCGAGAAAGGAATGTATACTCCTAATTGGATGGCCGAAGCCATTGACATGGAACAAAGCCAAAAGGTGGATTTCCTGTATGCTCAAGTTCCTTTCGATGAAATTGAAACCAAGTCTGTGACCCTTTCGGACGAAGATTACAAAGCTTATTTCGAAGAGAATAAAGCAGTTTACAAGCAAAAAGAGGAGACCCGCAAGTTGGAGTATGTTGTCTTCGACGTAAGGCCAACTGCCCAAGACTCCGCCGATATTCGTCAAGGCATCGAAAAGCTGATGCCCAGCTTCAAGACTACTGACAATGACACCGTATTTGTAGAGAACAACTACGGTTCTTTGGATGGTGCTTACGTGAAGAAAAGCGAACTCAACCCGGCCATTGCCGATTCCGTTTTCAATATGCCGAATGGCGAAGTTTTCGGACCTTACCTAGATGGTAATACCTACAAAGCGGCAAAAATGATTGGCAGGAAATCGGTGCCAGACTCGGTGAAGGCTCGCCACATCCTCCGCAGGGCTAGCGACCAAGCAACTTTGATTGCTGCGCAACAAACCATTGACAGCCTCAAGACGCTCATTGAATCTGGGGCTGCCCGCTTCGATTCACTTGCTGTGAGATTCAGCGAGGATGGCTCTGCCAGCAAAGGCGGTGACCTAGGCGTTTTCAAGCCAGGCGCCATGGTGAAAGAGTTCAACGAAGTTTGTTTCTACAAAGCCGAGGTTGGCAAGGTTTACTCTGTCATCACCCAGTTTGGTGTGCACCTTATCGAAGTAAATCAACGCTATGGGGGTGAAACGGGCGTTCGTGTAGCCTACATCTCGCAAGACATCGTACCTAGCCAAGCAACGCAAGATGCCGTTCGTGAGCAGGCGCTTCAATTACAAGAAGATAACAAGACATTAGAGTCGCTCCAAAAGGCTGTCGCTGCCAAAGGGCTTACGGTTGAAAGTTCACCAGCACTTAAAGCAAATGACTTCACTGTTGGCGCACTCAGTGCAGGACAAGGTAGCCGTGAAATGGTTCGTTGGGCCTTCGGCAATGACCAAAACGTGGGAAATGTGGACAAGGGGGATGTTTCGCCGCAGGTGTACAGCTTCCAAAACCAAGGTGAGTTCTTCGTCAACAAGTACGTAGTTGCTGGCTTGAAGTCCATCATACCGGCTGGCACTCCTTCCTGGAAGGACGTCAAGGAAGAAATGGAGCCGCAGGTCATCAACCGTAAGAAGGCCGAATTGGTCAAGCAACAGACACAGGGCAAAGACCTCGCTTCCATCGCTGCACAATACTCCATACAAGTGGATACCGCAGCAGCAATTTCGTTTGCTTCTGCCTTCCTGCCGAAAGCTGGTGGCGTGGAGCCGAAAGTGGTGGCTGCTGCGTTTAAAATTGACCTCAACAAGACAAGCGAGCCAGTTGTTGGCAACACCGGTATTTTCGTCGTGATGCCTATCAACAAAACACCGGGCGTCGCTTCTGGTAATATCGCTCAAATACGCCAGCAAAACCAAGCAGGGGCTCGCGGTGGCGCAAGGAACGGCCTTATTCAGACCCTTCGGGAAAAGGCTGATGTTGAAGACAATCGTTCTAAATTTTTCTAGAAAAATTTTGGAACCATATTCTATAAAAAAAGGGCTTCGCAACAGCGAGGCCCTTTTTTTATTCCTACCTTTTTGAAAAAATCAATGGGCTGCAAACTTGTCAATTGCCGCCACGATCACCTCGCAGGCCATGCGGATTTCCACTTCAGAAATGTTCAGCGGTGGTGCGATGCGTAGGCTTCGATCATTGAACAAGAACCAGTCGGTGATGACCCCTTTGGCAACGCATTCGGAGATGATTTTGCGAAGCAACGAAAACTCACCCACCTCCACCGCCATCAGCAGGCCAGCACTGCGCACCGCTTGAATAGCTGGGTGTGACAACAGCTGACGGAAGAGTTCCTCTTTTTCCCGCACTTTCTCCCAAAGTTTGTTTTCGGTCAGAAAACGCAATGTGGCCAAAGCAGCTGCGCAGCTTACAGGATGCCCACCGAAAGTGGTAATATGTCCCAGTGGTGGCTCCTGCCCGAGCACCTGCATCACCTCTCTCGACGAGATGAATGCTCCAATTGGCATTCCACCGCCCATGCCCTTGGCAAGCAACAGCACGTCCGGCACAATGCCGCACTGCTCGAAGGCCCAGAGCGTGCCCGTTCGTCCATAACCCGCCTGTATTTCGTCGAAAACCAATAAACTTCCCATATCCGTGCAGCGTTTTCGCAGTTTTTCCAGATAACCATATTGGGGTAAACGAATCCCGGCTTCGCCCTGCACCGGCTCTACGATGACGCAGGCGGTCTGTGGGCCAATTTTTTCCAAATCTTCTTCGCTATTGAAAGTGATGTGGCGGATGCCAGGCAGCAGCGGGTGGTAACCCTGTGTGAAAAAACTGGGGGACATCAAGCTGGCGGCACCTTGCGTGCTGCCGTGGTAGGCTTCCCGGCAGGCGATAATTTCGGGGCGTCCCGTGTAGCGCTTGGCGAGTTTCATGGCACCCTCGGTGGCCTCGCTGCCGGAGTTGGTGAAGTAAACGCAATTTAGGTTTTGGGGCAAATGAGCGGCGAGCAAGCTGGCCAGTTCCACCTGCGGCGACAGCACGTACTCCCCGTAAACGAGGGTGTGGAGGTAGCGGTCAGTCTGGTTTTTTATCGCAGCGACCACATCGGGATGCCGATGCCCCAGTACGCTGACGCTGATGCCAGCGATGAGGTCGAGGTAACGCTTCCCGGTTGTATCGAACAGGAAACTGCCCTCCGCTCGCTCGATTTCGAGCAGCATGGGGATGTCGCTGGTCTGGGCGACGTGCTGGAGGAATTGCTGGCGAAGGGAGGACATGTTGCTGGAAATTTGAAAACTGATAGAAATTTGGGAAATATGGGGTGATTTTGTCCGTTTTG
>JAHEAS010000232.1 GCA_024642645.1 Saprospirales bacterium
ACATGCCGATATAGGAAAGCTGTTTGTTTTTGTCGTATTGGTCACGAAGTCGTTTGAGGTCGCCACCGTCGAGGTTTGGGAACTCGTGCTCCATACCTTGCTGCTCCTTAATATAGGCGTCCCGAAGCCGTTTGTAGACGCCGGTATTGTACTTGGCCGAGTAAATCAATGCTGCATACCCGCCCCAAACGATGGGGGCTTTCCACCAGCGTTTGTTGTACAGTTGCCCCCCACCGGGAAAGGCCAGCGACAGGTAAAGCGCCTTGTTTGGGTTGGGGTAATCTGCCTTGAAAGTACGGTAGAGAAAGCGCCGCTTTTTGGTAGGAATGCTGTCCAAGATTGGCAAACTATCGGAAGAAATGGTGGAGTCAGCTACTATCAGCAGGCTGTCAGTCGGCAATGTATCTTGTTGAACAACAGGCAATTGCATGACATCCTGCACGGAGTCCGGCACTTGGGCAAGGCATTCGCCCATCCCGGCCATTGCCAGCAAAACCATGTATAAAATACGTTCTTTCATTTTTGAAAAACGCCATGCCAAGGCAGCCGACGAGTACTTTTACCAAAAATTAACGCCATCAATTTTTTTCCAATAAATCAAGCAGCCGGTTCAAATCCTTGGTGGAAGTGAATGGGATGGCAATCTGTCCAGCACCTGTCGGTTTCACCTTCAACTGCACCTTTGCACCCAGGCGGTTGCGTAGCGAGTCCTGCACATTTTGGTAGTCAGCACCGAGCTTGGGCTTGGCTGGCTTGGGCTTTTTTTCCTCGTTGTAGCTGCGTATCAGGTTTTCCGTCTCCCGCACCGAGAGGTGGTCGGCCATGATGGTTTTGAAAATAGAATGCTGCATCGCAAAGTCCGTGATACCGAGCAGCGCACGGGCATGGCCCATCGAAATATTATCCTCCTTCAGGCCCTTTTGAATGTCAGGTGGAAGTTTGAGCAAGCGCAAAAAATTAGTAACAGTGCTCCGCTTTTTCCCCACCCGGTCGCCGAGGTTTTCATGCGTCAAGCTGCACTCGTCCATCAGTCGCTGATAAGTAATGGCAACCTCAATGGCGTTCAGGTCTTCCCGCTGGATGTTCTCAACCAGCGCCATTTCAATCATCTCCTGGTCGTTGGCGAGGCGAATGTAGGCTGGCACCTCCGTAAAGCCTGCCAGTTTGGAGGCCCGCATACGGCGTTCACCGGAGATGAGTTGGTACTGTTTGTCTGCCAACCGCCGCACCGTAATAGGCTGTATCAGGCCATGCACCAACAACGATTCGGATAGTTCGGCCAACGCTTCTGGGTCGAACTCTGTACGTGGTTGGTACGGGTTCACTTCGATTTCTGCCAACGGAATCATTGCCACGGTATGTGTCAGTTCCCGCACCACCTCTACTTGTTTCTCATGTGATTGTGCCTCAATATTGGTGAGAAGCGCCCTGACGCCCAGGCCAAGGGCTGCTTTTTTTGCTTGTTTTGCCATTGAATTGATTGTTGAATTAGATTCCCTGCGGGAATGACAAGCAGTACAGTTTTTAGCAGCATCTGACTGCAAACTGTCAACTGCCTAACTGCCAACTACCGCAACCCGTCTTTGTTCCGTTTCAAAAATTCCTTTGCTAAGTTCAAAAAGTTAGTTGTACCACGGCTGCCTGCATCGTACATGATGACGGGCTGGTGCATATTCGGCGACTCGCTGATTTTGGCATTGCGGTGGATGATCGTGTCAAAAACTTTTTCCTTGTAAAAACTGCGCACCTCATTCACCACAACGTTGGCAAGGCGAAGACGGCTGTCGTACATGGAAAGCAAAATGCCCTCGATTTCAAGCTTTTTGTTGAAGTTCTGCTTGACCGAGTTGATGGTCTGCTGCAATTTGCCCAATCCTTCCAACGAAAAATATTCGCACTGCACTGGCACGATGACCGAGTCGGCAGCAGAGAGGGCATTCAGGGTGATGATGCCCAAGGACGGCAAGCAGTCAATGATGATGTAGTCGTAGCTGTCCCGCACCCGATTGAGGATGCCTTCCAGCACGTACTCCCGCCTGTTCCGTGATACCAGCTCAATCTCGGCACCAACGAGGTCAATATGCGAAGGCATCAGGTGAAGGTTCGGCGTTTCAGTTTCGTAAATGGCCTCGGCAGGATCGGCGTCATTCACGAGGCAGTCGTAGATGCTTAGTTCAATGGCATCCTGAAAAATACCCACCCCGGACGAAGAATTGGCCTGTGGGTCGGCGTCGACCAACAGCACTTTTTTCTCCAAGATGGCCAAGCAGGCCGCCAAGTTGATGGCCGTTGTGGTTTTGCCCACACCGCCTTTTTGATTAGCTATCGCAATTATTTTACCCATGATATGGAAGGAAAAAGTACAAAGGAAAAAGGCAAAAGTAGGCGTATAGCCCAGTCTTTATAGCCCTTACCCATTGCCTCCTTCTTTTTACTTTTTACTTTAAACGTTTTACTTGAGGGAAATCCCCTCGCCAACGGGCGGCAAAAGTAGCCTTTTCCCTTTGGCTTCAAAAGCCTTTTTTGCGGCATCGTGGTCTATTTTTACTGGGGGGAAGGTATCAAAGTGGCAACCGATGATGGTATTGCACTCAATGAACTCGGCAGCGATAGCCGCATCGTCGTAGCCCATCGTGAAATTATCGCCGATGGGTAGGATGGCAAAATCCAACTTTGGACAAGTTTGTGGGATGAGTTTCATGTCCATGGTGAGGGCTGTATCGCCAGCGAAGTAGAAGCAACCTTCCGTGTCGTTCCAGATGACGAAGCCGCCGGGATTACCGCCGTAAGTGCCATCCGGCAGCACGCTGGAGTGGGTGGCGTACACGTATTTTACCCAGCCAAAATCAAATTTCCATTTGCCACCGTGGTTCAATCCGTGGCCGTTGATGCCCTTGCCTTGGTAATAGGTGACGATTTCATAATTGGAAATGAGGGTAGCGCCGTTGTTCTTCGCAATCCGCTCGGCATCCACCACATGGTCAGCATGACCGTGGGATAGTAGCACATAATCTGCCTTAATTGTGTTCACATCAATGCTGGCCGCAGCCGGGTTGGGGGAAATGAAAGGGTCGAAGACGAGGTTTTTGCCACCGAACTCGATTTGAAAGGACGAGTGGCCGAAGTAAGTGATGTTCATCTTGATTTTGTTTTAGAAGGGCAAAGGTAGAGTGTTGTTCAACATGACTGATTCATTCAAGTTGGAAATGTTATTTCCACACTCAGTTTTTACTTTGTTTAAATAATTTTTAAAAAAACTTAAACAAAACCAAAACCAAAACTACCCTACCCTGTTTCATGTCCGGTTTTACAAAACCAAATGTTCCGATTTTCTAACCATAAAAATGTGTGACAATGAAAAAACTAAGTTTCTTATTTAGCTTTTTAATGATTGGGTTGATGACTACTTCATTCTTTGCTTGCAAAGATGAGGACGAGACCCCTACTCCAACGCCGCAGACCATTGCAGAAATTGCAGCTGGTGACACCCAATTCAGCACCCTCGTGGCTGCACTTGAGCGTACCAACCTGACAAGCGTCTTAAATGGTACTGGCAATTACACTGTTTTCGCTCCGACAAATGCTGCTTTCACGGCTGCTGGCATTGATGTAAATGCTATTCCAGTTGACCAGTTGACGGATGTTCTGCTCTACCATGTGCTTGGGGCTACCGTGAAATCAACTGACTTGATGGAAGGTCAAACTTATGCATCCACTGCATCCAATGCAGGCCCTAACGATGCACAACTTTCGATTTTAGTTGAAAAAACAGGGGCAGCCGTTAAAGTTAATGGCACTGCCAATGTAACATCTGCGGATATATCCGCATCAAACGGTGTTATCCATGTAATTGATGACGTTCTTCTTCCACTCGATGTGGTTGGCCACGCAGCCGCCAATTCCAACTTCACTTCATTGGTTGGTGCACTTGGTTCAGCTTCCGGTGACCTTGTCAGTGTATTAAGTGGCAATGGCCCATTCACGGTTTTTGCTCCGTTGAACAGCGCCTTTGACGCCATCGCTTCCACTACTGCTACTTTGACTGCCGACCAATTGGCCAAGGTGCTGACTTACCATGTTGTTTCTGGCAACGTAGTTTCAGGCAGCTTGACTAACGCTATGTCCGTTGCAACTGTAAACGGTGAATCTTTCATTGTAAACATCAGCGGTGGCAATGTCACGATTACCGATGCCAACAACAATGTATCCAATGTGGTACTCACAGATGTTCAGGGAACCAATGGTGTAATCCATGTACTCGACAAAGTAATTATCCCAGTAAGCCTCTGATTTTAAGTGATTTTGTTTATTAGAAAAGCCCTGCCGACTTTGAGTTTGGCAGGGCTTTTTACTATTGTTAATTCAAGTTGCGGATAATTTAAGACTTGAGCTGGTTGATGGAGTTTATTAGGTTGATAAAGGTTGATTTTATCCCCAAGCTGCTAAATATCAACCTCTATCAACTAAATCAACCCTTATCAACCAGCATCCGCAACTTAGGTTATTGTTCAGACAATAATTTATCCTTTACAGGGAATCCACCAACTCCCACATCTCCCGCTTTACCATCTTGCGGGTACCTTCTATTTGGCGGGCAATATATTCCTCGCTCATGTCAGGATGGATTGTCTTCCAAGCACCTTCCGTGCTTGCGCCCACATTGTCCCATGAATCGTATAAGTCAACGGTAATGGCATTATAGGTATCATGTGCACTTGGGATGGCAATACCATTCAATATCCAGCCGATTCGTTTACCGCTGTCAATGTCCATTTGATGGACTGGCTTCACCAGCTTGGTTTCCATGTTATAATACTCGTCCCAATGGCCTTCCGGCACGTCGAAGTAGTTGACCATGCAATATTTGAACGGCTTGTTATCCTTGTTGAAAGCTGCATCTTGAACGGCAAGTACCTCCGTCTTTACCAGTTCCCGGTAGTTCTCGGTGTTTTGCACCAAAGCCGTTTTTTCTTTGGGCACCAATTTTATGTAATCGTTGCTCCACGAATTGTACAATTTACCGAAACCCTTCCACCCACCTTTCACGGAGGTTACCGTAACAAAATTATACTCCGTGTTTGCACCCGCTGGGAAATTTACAGCAAAGAGCTCCCAGTTTACGATGACGCCCTTTTTCAACCGGTCGGCGTGGATGGATTTCCAAGCTTTTTCGCATTCGATATACTGGTCCGTCATGCCCGGTTTTGTTTTCATGTAATCAACAATATACCAGGTTTGGTCATTGTCCTGTGCTGAAAGGTAGGAGGTGAGTGCCATGAAGGCGATCAAGGTGAATAATACTTTTACTGTTTTCATTGTGATAAAATTTTGGTGAAGAAAAATGATGAATTGGTTGATTGAGGGTTATACTTCTCGCCATTAGCTTTTGGCTATTGGCGAGAAGTGTAAATAGTAGTCTTTTACTTGGCGTCACTGTTGTAAATCTCCCGGAGGCACAGATACTTACCATCCCGTTTTTGCCAAACAGCCATATACTTTCCGGTACCCGTCACTTTGCCTGCGGCATCTTTGTAGATACTCTTGCCTGTTTCAGTGACCACATCACCATCGCCATAGACATCCATCGCCTCAAAGGCGAAAGTCTTACCAGCAGTCATTGTTTTGAATTCCGCTTCTTGTGCAGTCTGAATAGCGGCTTTGCCCACTAGCATTGGGGCCTTGTCAGCCATGCTGACAGCATCATCGGTGTATAAGGCCATGAGTGCGTTGAGGTCTCGGGCGTTCAAGGCAGCAGCCCAGGCATTTTCGGCGGCTTGTATTTCCGATTTGATTTGCGCCATGTCAGGCTTGGCGGGGGCAGGTGCAACACCTGGCTCGGTGGTAGCAGCTGGTGGTTGTTCAGCAGGCTGTTGGCATGCCGTGAACAGGAAGATGCAGGTTGATAAAATGGTGACAAAATGATTAGCTTTCATTTAGAATTGATTGTTGTGCAGCCGATTTGAATAGCACCCTTTAGTCCCGGCTACGTTGGACTTGAAAGGGTTTGATATGAATTTTTGTTGTTTTCTAAAAAAATTTGATTTTGGGGGCATGGTATATATTATTCCAATAATGAAGGAAGTGCTTTTACTCGGTGCTGCAAAAACCAATGGAAAGCAGCGGATTGTGGCACTTC
>JAHEAS010000233.1 GCA_024642645.1 Saprospirales bacterium
AGCTGTTGGTTGTTGGCCATTGGCTGTTGGCTTTCTCCCTGCTAATTGCAAATTATTCCGCATGTATTGGGGTTCGTAGCCAGCCCGTGCGATGAGCTGCCATTTGTCCCAAGTCATTGCGCCAGCCATCATTTTTTGTTGAGAGTCGGTTTCCGGGAGCATGTCCAAGGTGATGAGGTCGGGTCGGGCATCATTGTTGAAATCTGCGAAATCACAGCCCATGCTGTTGTAGGTCTGGTGATTGAAGTAGCTTGAAATTTGGTTAGTAAACACCCTCCCGCCTCCCTCAAGGGTGGACTTTTCGCCATTTATCCAAAGTAAGTCGTTGTAAATGAAGTCGTTAGCGATGTAAATATCCGGCCAGCCGTCTCCGTTCACATCACTGATGGCGATTCCCAGACCGTAACCTTCGGTCAAAATTCCTACCTCACGGGTAATATCCGTGAACGTTCCGTTTCCATTGTTTTTATAAAAATGGTCGTTGCTGGCCCCTTCGCCGTTGGTCTTTTTGGGCAGTGGTGTGTTCAGCGTTTCCCGTTCATTTGCGTGGTTCATCACGTAGAGGTCGAGGTCTCCGTCGAGGTCGTAATCAAAGAAGGCGGCTTGGGTAGAGTAGCCCGAGTCTGCGATGCCGTATTCTGCCGCCATTTCCGTGAAGCCGGGTTCACTTTGCTGTGCCTTATTGATGAAAAGTAAATTCCGCCTGCGTCCCGCCTGCGGGTAGCCTGCTGCGCAAACATAAATATCCATCCAGCCGTCGCCGTTCACATCGGCAAGCGAGATGCCGGTACACCAAGTAGTCGTTTCCAATCCTGCCTGTTTTGTGGCATCGGTAAATATTAAATTCCCCTCATTCAAGTACAGCCGGCATGAAGTCTCGTTTCCTGAAAAGAGAATATCCTCCAGTCCATCGTGGTTGAAGTCGGCGATGCCCACGCCGCCGCCATTGTAGTAATAGACGTAATTGAGGATGTTCAGCCTGTCACTTTCGGCGAGGTTGTTGGCGAAGTCAATGCCCGTGCGGGTCGGCGGGAGCAGTTCGAACAAAGCGGGGTCTGCTTTTTTGCAGGCGCAAAAAAGGCAGGAAAGTAAGAGGAATATGTATGCTCGCTTTGTCATTGTTTCAGTCAAAGTCCTCCATATCTGAAGGTGCAGCGCACCGGAATGCCCAGCATATTTCGGTGCGCTGCACCTCCAACCCGGTCTTTCCGAGATTGTGCTACAAATATTATCGATGCCACGCACCTGATAAATCAGTTTTCATCGGTCATCGAAGGTGGTGCATCGCCCTCCCCGCTGCCCCATTTTTCGTTGGGTTTTGGGCCCATCGTAAGCACCAGTTTGCCACCGTCAGCCAGTTCTTTGTGGTAAAACCAAGGCTTTGTTAGTGGCTTACCATCGAGCGTGGCGGATTGGACGTACTTGTTTTCCATAGAATTATTCACCGTTTCGATGGTGAAAGTCCCACCGGAATAATAGTTTGGGTCGAGGTGAATAGTCACTTTGTCGAAGAGCGGACTGCCGATTTCGTAGGTCGGCTCCACGTCGCAGCCGCCCCGCATTTCAAAAAGCCCCATGGCACTCATCACATACCAGCCACCCATTTGCCCCTGGTCTTCGTCGCCCGGCCAGCCGTCCATCGGGCCGCTGCCATAGAACACTTCCATGATTTCCCGTGCCCATTTTTGCGTGAGCCAGGGTTTGCCAGAGTAGTTGTAGAGGTAGGCCGCCTGCATATTAGGCTGGTTGCCGTGGTTAATGGGCAGTACGCCCATTGCGGCCAGGCTGTTTTCGTCAGTGTATTCGGAGTTGAATTTCCACTTTCGGGAAGTGATGAAACCTTCTTCCAGGCGGCGGTTGAATTCGTCTTTCCCCATCAGTTTTAACAACCCTTTCATGTCTTGCGGTACGAACCAACTGTACTGCCAAGCATTACCTTCTACCCACCCCTGGCCGAGGAAAGTCGAGCAACAGTATGGCTCAAAGGGCTTTTTAAAACTGCCATCCGCCAGTCGCAGGTTCATGTAGCCAACGCTGGAATCCCAGAGGTTTTTGTAGTTGTTCGCCCGATGCTTGAAGTACCAATAGTCGTCCGTTTTGCCCAGCGCCTTGGCCATTTGGCTGACTGCCCAGTCGTCGAAGGCGTATTCGAGTGTATTGGAAACGGGGCCGTATTCATGGGGCACATAGCCATATTTCAGGTATTCGGCGAGCCAGCGGTTGCCCGCAAAACCGCCTCCCGGATGGGCGATACCTTGCTCCATTTGGTTGTGTTTCATGGCCACATAGGCATGTTCAGGGTCATAAAATTTGTGGATACCTTTCTGGTAGGCACTGACAATCAGCTCGATTTCGTGAGATGCGACCATGATGCCAGAATATTCCAAGCCTTCGGGGCCTTTGCAAAGCCAGCCGCCTTTATCGTAAAATTCGAGCAAGGAAGCTACCCATTTGTCCGCTAAATCGGGTGTGGCGAGCGTCCAGACTTGGTTGAGGTTCCAGAAGGTATTCCAAAAAGCATCGCCACCGTACATCGGCAGGTCGGGGTTTTTGAGCTGCTGCACTTTCTCGTACATGTCCACGTACTTGCCGTTGACATCGCTGTAGATGGTTCGACCCACGTACACTCGGTAGAGATTGGTGTAAAATTTCATCTTATTAACCTCGTCCTTTCCCTCGATTTCAATGGCACTGAGGAGGTCGTTCCACACCTTGCGGGCATTGTTGTGAACTGCATCGAAATCCCAGCCAAAAGGCTTTACAATTTCCGTGTCGAGGTTCAGCCGGGCCTGTTCTAGGCTGACGAAGGAGATACCCGTTTGAACCAAAAGCTGTTCGCCCTCGGTGGTTCTAAAATGGACAAAAGCGCCAAAATCTGTGTGGTCCCAACCGCTGTGCAGCTTTTCTACATTGCGCAGCACCCCATCCCGAGTCCAGCCGTTGAAGGAGTAAAAGGGCTTGTTGAAACGGATGACGAAAAACAGTTGGTACTCGTTCCAGCCCGCTCCCCGAAGGCTCTGTTGGTGGGTGTAACCTTCGATTTCCGTGTCGCTGACTTTTGTGATATGCGCATCGGACAGTTCCGTCCCGTATTCCGATTCGATTTGCAAATCAATCATCACCCGTGCGCTATCGTTTTTAGGAAAAGTATAGCGCTGAAACCCAGCGCGGGTCGTAGCCGTCACTTCCGCTTTGATTTTTGTGTCGTCGAGCTGGACGGAATAGTAGCCAGGTGTGGCCATCTCCGTCTCGTGCCGAATGCGAGAACGGTAACCGCTGTCGGGGTCATTTTCTTTGCCAGGCTCCACTTGGAGCTTTCCAAGCGTGGGCATCATCAGCAGGCCGTCCATCGTCCAGGAGTGAATGTGACTGAAGCCGGCGATGTTTTCGATTTCGTATTCGTAGCCAGCTTTCCAGCCTTGGCGCTGGTTGTCAGGGCTGAGTTTCACCATTCCGAAGGGCATCGAAGCACCGGGGAACTGCATCCAGCGGCTGTCGTGGTTGCCTATCATGCAATCCACGTAGTCAACTGGGAGTTTTTTCGTGGCTGTTTGCGCAGCACAAAAAAATACTGAAAATAGGAAAATTATGGGCAAGTATTTATTCATCAATCAGTTTGTCTTGTTTAAAAAATTCACCACGACTTTTCAATCTCCTCCAACGTCTTCTCCTTCGTCTCCGGCACCTGCGACCAGACAAAAAAGAACCCCAGTAGCGACATGCCGCTGAAAATCCAGAATGTGGCTGCCGGCCCTGCCGAATCAAGGAGAATTGGGAACATTTGGGTCACCAGATACACCGCCACCCACAGTGCAAACGTGGCAACCGACATGGCCAAGCCCCGCATTTTTATTGGGAATATTTCGGAGATGACAACCCAGGTCACTGGCCCGTAGGATGCTGCAAAACAGGCGATGTAAAACAGGATGAAAATGAGCAGGCCATAACCCGTCCAACCGAAATGGAATGCCAAACCTACCATCAATAGGCTCAATCCCATGCCCGCCCCGCCGAGCAACAACAGCGTTTTTCGACCCATTTTATCCACAAAATTGATGGCAACGAAGGTGAACAGCACGTTGATGACGCCGATGATGACCGTCTGCTGGAAGGCAGCATCCGTGCCCGTTCCAACGGCCTTGAAAATCTCAGGAGCGTAATACATGATGGCGTTGATGCCTTGCACCTGCGAGAAAATGGACAACACGATGCCAACGAATATCGCCTTTCGGAAACGCCCGGCGAAGAGTTCGCTCAATGTGCCTTTTTCTTCGTGCAGCGTTTCTTTTACTTCTTGTAAAATCTCGCCTGCCTTCGCCTCGCCGTTGATGCTTGAAAGCACGGCCATTGCCTCTTTTTCTCTGCCTTCTTTGGTTAGCCAACGTGGGCTTTCCGGAACGAAAAACATGGACACAAGGAACAACAGTGCCGGTAAAATTTCCGACCCCATCATGTACCGCCAGCCGTATTCCACGTTCCAGGCCTCGTCGCCGCTGCCCTGGATGATGGAATTGACAAAGAAAATCAAGAGGATACCCAATACGATGGCCAACTGGTAGTACGACACGAGCTTGCCACGGATTTTGGCTGGCGCCAGCTCGGTGATGTACAGCGGCGACACCATCGAAGCTGCACCAATGCCCAGTCCACCGATAAAACGGTAGATGGCAAACTGCGTCAGGTTGGCTGGAATGGCAGACCCAACAGCCGACACGCCAAACAAAACGGCCGTCAGCATAAGCACTTTTTTGCGACCAAACTTGTCACTTGCCCAGCCAGCCACCATCGCCCCAAAGATGCATCCGATGATGGCGCTCGAAGCCGCCCAGCCTTTCATCGCAGCTGTCAGCTCGAACTTGGTTTGCAAAAAACCGATGGCGCCCGAAATGACCGCCGTGTCGTAGCCGAAAAGCAAACCACCCAGTGCTGCAACAGCGGTGAGCATGTAAACGGTGCGCATGTTGGTGGTGTCGGTAATTGTTGTTGTTGGCATATTGTTGATTTACGAATTATGATTTTGGATTTACGATTACACGTTACCGCACAAAAGCTTTTAGTGTTGCGCACTCTTTTCCTTCACTTTCACCAAAAGGTCGGATGGTGTATTCGCTGACCGCCGCAGGCACAATAAATGTCTCTGCATAATGCACCACGAATGGCTCGAAAACACCCAACGGACTTTCGACGATGGCTTCCCGGCCCTCCACAAGGTTGAGCACGTTCAGATTGCCGTCCGTATTGTGGTGGACTTTTTTGGTAAACCAATGCCGCCTTGTTTCGATAAACTCTGTTTCATGGAGTCCAGTGCGTTCCTCCCGCCAACCGTCGCCTTTGTCAATTTTTTCGACTCGGTTAAGGAGATTTTTAGCGACCCAATCGGTCCTCATTCCCCAGTTGATGTTCTGCTTGCCGTGGCCAATATTGATAGGGCGAGGCAAGCCGTCGAGACCGAGGCGGCCCCAATCCCAGAGCTTGAAAGTGAAGATGTAAGGCGTGGCACTGATTTCGAGCACCATGCTGTTTTTGCCGGAGCAATGCACCGTTCCCGCAGGAATCAGTACGTGGTCGTGTTTTTTGACCGACCATTTTTCGACATGTTTTTCTGCGACGAAATCAGCGCCATCTTGTTGCGCTGCTTCCAGTTCGGCAATCATCTCCGCGGGTTGTGTCCCTTCCTTCAAACCCAAATAAACACAGGCATCATCCTTCACATCGAGCATGTAGTAACTCTCGTCCTGGGTGTAAAACATGCCAAAATGCTCCCGGATGTACTCTGTCAGCGGATGTACTTGGAGGCTGAGATTACCGCCGTCCATCGTGTCTAGGAAGTCGAAACGAATGGGGAACTCCGCACCGAAGCGGGAATACACGTTTTCGCCGAGCAGTTTTTGTGGTTGGTAAAAAACGGCGTTGATGGCGGGGATTTCCATTGTCATTTCACCAAAATCCAGCAGCAGACTGTTCTCCTCCGGTACGCAGTCAAAGCACCAAGCATAGTTCACCGCGGAGCGGTCGAGGTCGCAAACTGCTTTCATCCACTGGCCGCCCCAAGGCCCGGGGTCGAAGAACGGAACTACCCGAAAAGGTTGCTCCACCGTTTGCAGCAAGGCC
>JAHEAS010000234.1 GCA_024642645.1 Saprospirales bacterium
GGCGAAGAACGGACCCGATTGCTGTTGCGACCGGGTAGCAGTACTGGATTTTTCTGTTGTTGCTTTCAAAGTCTTACAGTTGAATCGCTAAGACCATTCGACCGTGATATAGTCTGGCATCCAAGGCAATTTTATCATGGAAATACTCCAAGGTAAATGGGCCAACAGCACGTCAAAACTTCGTTGTTCCACTCGAAGAAACCAACCCCCAATTGGGTTCTGCCTGAGCTTCCCCTCCCGGCAAAGGAAGGTGCCTCGCAGCCCATCGACAGTCGTATTCCCCAGTGTCGCCCAATTTTTGACGACAGCTTGAAGCAGGTCGTCGGCCGTTGTTTTTTCATCAGTTGTCAATTGAATCTTGCGGCTTAGCGGCTTTTCTAGTGGCACACCACAGAGCAGTTTGTTCAGTGGTAATTCGTGCTCCATGTCTCCCTCATTCCCAGTGGCGAGGAATTGCAACAGGCAAATTGCCCGTTCCGGGTCTTCGAGTACGCCCGCTTTCGCAATGCCCAAATTGTCAAAGAATCGCTGCAAAAATGGCCACAAAATGACCATGCCTGCGTTGCGAATGAAGCTATCAGATTCGCTTTGCGATAAGTTTGCAACATCCGGTTTGTCCATAAAATCAAGTTCATCTTTTCCTGCTTGTTGCTTGTTTTCATCCATTGAATTCGAATCCAATAAAGCCATTTCCCGAATTATTTTCTTAGCCCTATCGAATTGAGATGAAGTTGAAAATGGGGCGATTTGGTGGATAATTTTTAAAAACAGATTTTCAAACCCAGCTGGCTGACCCTTTGCCCAGTTCATCAATTTTTCAAATTCGGTGGGCAGCTGTTTTGCTAAAAAGGGAAAAGCATTAAGTCCCGAAAACGGTGGCGGCCATTCCTTAATTTCGAAAACCAGTTCTGGGTGAATTACCAACTGGGCAATGACTGATGCTTGCCAGCTTTCTGCCAAATGCTGGTTTGGCTTTTCGAATACAGTCCTCCAAAACGCACCTTCTGATGCTATCTTAAAATTTGGAATTTTCTCAAAAACCGTTTTTTCGAAATCCTTTATTTCAAGAATTTCCTGCTCATTTTTATCCAAAAAAACAACCGCCAACTTGCCTAGTGCCTCCGCAGAAAACTGTCCGACCAACCGATGTTGTACTGCACTGGAACGAATGATATTTCTAAAATTTTCACCCCATGCTTTTGACAAATTTTCTTGCTCCAAGGCCCGGAGAAGTTCCGCTTCCAAACCAGCCGAAGTAACTGAACTAGCCCACCAAGGCAGCCTACCATTTTCCAAAAAATAGAAAAAAGCCGTCATGAAACTTCCTTCCCCATCACTCAAATTTTGTGACTGAGTATTGTCGTCATTTTGGAACTTAGAGAGGTTTTCCACCAATTGCCGACCAATTTGCGCCAACAACTCTTCCTCCCAATCGCTGCCGCTAGGCATATCTGCGGACAATTCCAGATGGTCAAGACGGATGACCTTGTCTGAGGTCGAAACTTGGTCAAACGCTTCGGTAAGGAGGCCATTCAACGGGCCGTTGGCAAAACGGCTCAACCTGTTCTGCCACTCCCAGCTTTGAAAGCGGCCATCCACCTCCACTTCCAGGATTTGCGTTCGAATGATATGTTTTTGCCGTTTCGATTCCATATTCTATCGCTAAAAACTGCCGCTTAGGCAACCGTAAAACCTACCTTCTCAACCAAGGTCGATTACCCTTGACGCCATGCCGAAACAGCCGTTTTTGGCAAAGCCAAATACCCGAACTGTCTGTAAATTGCCTTGATTGTTTTTGAAAGAAGCCACGGTCAGTCGGTCGTTGGGCTGTTTGGAAATACCTTGCCCCATGTCCCAGAACCACCGTGAAACATTGCCAATGAGGTCAATACCCTCCAGTTCAACGACCGTTTGGCCACCTTGTCGGCTTATGTTTTTGACCTCAATCCGAAGCTTGGGCAATTCGCCTTTGCACCGGATTATTTCACCATTATTGCATTTATCGAAATCAATGCAGTCGAAAGGTGGTACTTCATATTTGGTGTCCAAATTGAGTCGAGATTCGGTGCCAAATGTTCCGTCTTTTGGCGAAAGTCTGGCGGTGAACTCTGTTTGAGTATTGTCAATTCGGTAACTGCCTTCGACTTGCATATCGAAATCCAACGCCGTAAAATACTCTATCCTCAGCATCGCATAAACACCGTCCATTGAATCGTAGGCAATTTTCCACCAGTCACGTTGGGCCGGGGGCACATTTCCCTGCACCTTTTCATTGAGTGCTTCTACCCATTCCTTCACAGTAGCGTGGAACTTGCCAGGCGTCAGCGCCGCAACATCGTCATTGAAAGCTGGCACTGCACCGGTCAGGTCAATGTTTCCATTTACCACAAGGCGGTTGACTTTCATCGAAACCTTCTTGTACTGGTTGTCGCCCGGAACTGCTTGTAGCCAGAACCGATGGAGACAGCTTACGGCCTTACCCTCGCCCGGAAGGTCGCAATCCTTTTTACTGACAGTGACTGTGACAGTTGAGCTGGCGGAGTTGCCGATACTATCTTTAACCTCATAATCAATTACGACGGCCTGTCCAGTGGCCTGCAAACTAGGCGTGAATGTGATGGTTCCATCGGCATTGACAACCGCCGTTCCCAGCGCCGGGTTATCCAGTTTTGCAGAAACCACAGACAATCCTTGGCCTACATCGTTCGCTAAAACATTAACTACCACAGGCGCCCCAGCTTCCGTCGTGCTGACATCTGGTTGCGCAACAATGACTTGGGCTTCGCAAGAATGAGACAGTTCTACACTGATGGGGTCGCAACCTCGACTATCACTGACCAGCACCATGCTTGTTTGTCCGCTTGGCTGGGCAGGTGTTGTGATGAAAAATGCGCTCTCATCCGTTGCTGTGCCGTCCTCGTGCGCCACCTCTACCCCGTCCAGTTTGAACGGTGGTTGGCCGTGCTCAATCCGAAGCCTTGCAGTGTAAAATGCATTCGTGGCATCGCAGTCAAAAGAGACAGCCCTGACGTCCATCCGCTGGCTAGTCGTCACTTTTTTAGCCAAAGATTCACCACCCTCAGAATCCCGAACCACAAGGGTGTGTTCTCCAGGGTTGAGTTCCACACCACCATTGAACAGTTGGTACTCGCCACCATCAATTTTAACCTCAAACGGCGCAATGCCATGGGTAACTTCGATGGTCGCAAAAACCACATCGTTTTCGTTCGGGCAGCCCAATGTCACGTTGAAGACTGGCCTCGAAGGTGGTAGTACGAATTTCACAGGCGGACAATCGCTGCAGCAGCGGGTTGGTATGTAAAAATCAGCGAGCACTTTACCTTCGGGAATATCATATCCCAACCTCCTAATCCCGCCAAGCACCACATTACCGGTGGTAATATCGTTCGGCGTTTCTCGGAAAACTAACACAAAAGTGCCACCAACTGGCACGCCAGCTTTGTGTTGCAGGTCAGGGTGATTCGTTGCGTAGCGGCTGAACCAAATCAGTTCGTCCACTGCTTTTTGCTTGGCGTCCATTTCTGCTTTCAGCTCTACCAGCCGTTTGCGCAAGCAACTGCTTTGCAACGATTTCAATTCATTAATGAGCGCCTGCACTTCGGCTTCGGTTAGCGTAGCGTCTTGGTCGTTGGGGTTATAGCGCCCAAGGTCAACGAGGTAGTCCTGGATTGAACTGTCCAAAATGGCGAACCTTTTGTCAAGCTTCGCATAATTCAAGGATTTCGATGGTTTAACGAGTTCCTCAGTAACCGCCAACATTTCGGCCACCACGTTCACTTTGTGCTCCGCCACTACTTTATATTCCTTGACCGACAAATTTGAAAACTCAGCAGTGCTTGCCAACTCTCTGCTCACCTCTGCCTTTAACTTGTCGGGAGTGTTCACTTCTATCCGGTCAATATTGGTCAGCAGGCTGCTTCCAATGACACTTGTGGTTGGATTGACGCTATTAAAAATAGCGGAGCTGCTTGGTTGTGCGGCAGCTGCACTGAACGATGTGGCTGTAAAAAATAAAGGTTGCGAAACTATCGCAGTCATGGGACTTGCTGCTGCTGCGCCGCTGAAACTTGCCATCATTCCAACAGTAGCACCAATTCCACCTGCCCGGCTTGACCTTGATGGTGGTGGCGCAGCAGCTTCTTTTCTTGTTGCCAAAATATCAGCTGCTGTCAAACCACGATTGCCTTTTGCCTGAGTCAGCGTACCTATTTTTTGTTGGTAAAGGCAATTCACTTCGTTCACCCAAATCCGGTGAATCACATCGAGGTCATTGTCAATGCAGCGGTTTTTCCAAGGGTTGCTTTTATCCTCCACGGCAAGGTTGTCAGCGTTGAGCACCACCACGTCGAAGGGCAGTCGAAAGGTGCGGATGGCTGTCATCAACGTTTTGAGCACCTCCGTCCACGAGCGGCCGATATGCCCTTCGATGCGGAAAAAATTGAATGGCTCCAAGTCATAACCGAGTGGATTTTTCACAAAATCATCCTTGCCATAATCAAAGGAAAAATAGCCGAGGTTCTGGTTTGCCCGGCCTTTCTTAGTTTTTTTGTAGTTCCACCGCTGGTGCAGCGGCGTCTCCCCATTTTCATCAAAATAATAATACGGGATGGCTTTTTTAGATAGCAGCACATCGCCAAAGCGGCTCGGCGTAACCCGGATGCCCTCTGGCAACTTTGAGTTAATTCGGAATTTTTCAATCATCAAAACGATGCGCTCAAACAGGTGGCGAACTTCCTCAGCCGTCGTTTCAGCATGGGCAATGGCCATAGAGGGGCGGAAGTAATGGCGCAGCTCCCGATAGTTATCTTCCCGGTTTGAAAACACTTCACCCAACAGCAAATGCCGTGGGAAAAGCGCTTCATGCGGGCAGCAAAGCGACATCAATTCCAGCCCTTTCCAACGGAATTCATCATAAGCCTGAATAAGGTCGGAGAGCAAATCGTAGTAGTACTGAGCGTAATAAACCGGAAATTTTGACCCACCAAAAAAGCTGAATTGAAAAAGGCTGCGGAACTGGTTTTCGAATGCTTGCAGCTTGTTGATGAATTGGTAATTTGGTTTAACAGGTTTCACTACCGGCCCAAAAACTTGGTAGGCTTCCGCCAATGCCTGTCCAATTTTATCGAACATCGTCACGGAACTGCCCACGAGCAGGTCACGGTAGGCGTCAAAAATCATTCGGGCATCCACCATGTTCGTGTTAGGCACGTTAAGACGGGGCATCCGAAGGTCGGGCAAGCCAAGACGTTCAGGCAGGTTTGGCAGGGTGTCTTGCCCTGGCAATCCGATAATGAGTTTTTCTGCATTGGCCCTTGAAATCAGTAGTGGCCGAACCGTGATGGCCTTCTCACTGCCCTTATCGTCGCAGGAGTTTGGGCTGCAATTTTTGAGTTGCTCGCTGTTTATTTCCACATGCAGCATCGCTGCTTTATCCTTCAAAAAATCGGGGTCAAGTTGGGTGGCTGTGTCGTATTCAGCAGCACCAGCAGGTATCAACTGCCAAAGTTCGTATTGTGCTTTCTTCGGGTCGCAACCACTATGGAATTTGGCGTAGCCCGGCTTGTTCGGCACGGTGTACACCTTGAACCTGTCCGCCGAAAAATCGGAAAGCGGGAACGGGGTGCAGTTCCCTGTTTCATCGCCCGCTACGCCAATGTTGGCGAGGTAGCCTTCCGTGGTTACACCGCAACCCTTCGTGATGGTGATGGTCGAACTGGCTTTGTCCAAGCTAATCTCCAGCCCGCACACCACGCCCACGCCTATCAAGTTGGTTCGAGTGAGCCGGTTCTGCTCGTCGAGGTATTCCAACATTTGATTAAGGTGCGCATTCGTCAGCACCTGATTGGATTCAAAGACCGGGAATGAATTTTCTTTCGGTATCATGGTTCTGATTTTTCTTGTAAAAATTTAAGTTGGTTCATGAGGCATTTTAACTGACGCAGAGATTTCGAGAGGCCGGGTTATCAAAAACTGGCACCTAGCGCCGTACTGCCAAGTCGCACTGGGTTGTCATCATTTCCATCATCACAATCGTGCAGCGTTGCAGGTGGGTAG